>JACIXR010000006.1 GCA_014360495.1 bacterium | reverse complement strand
CAACCCCTCCTTGGAAAGGACGAGGGTTATCGCCGAGGTGAGCGTCGTCTTGCCATGGTCCACATGTCCAATAGTTCCTACATTAACATGTGGCTTCGTTCTCTCAAATTTCGCTCTTGCCATATATCGTTTCTCCTCCTTCCTTAATTAAATAAATTTTACCTTTCAAGACGCAATTTTCAAGATTTGCTCAAGAGAAGTTCATTAACTTTCCTTCGCTTTTATCACATCCCTCGTCATCTCCCCTTCCTTCCTCATCTGCTCTATCCGCTCCGCACTCTCCCTCCTGCTTTGTTCTATCCTCTCGTTTATTTCCTTCTTCCCCTCCTCCATCATCCGCTTTGCCCTTTCATCCTCGGTTTTAACTAAAATATCCGTTCTCTTAGCCAAGAGAACCGCATACACACCAATCACAATAATACCTATTCCAATAATGGCGCTGGAGATACCTAAAAATATAGAGACGGCGTTCATCTTTGTTTCCTCCTGTCTTTTCCCACTCTGGAGCCCACGACCGGACTCGAACCGGAGACCTCGCCCTTACCAAGGGCGCGCTCTGCCGACTGAGCTACGTGGGCGATGGTGGAGGGGGGAGGATTTGAACCTCCGAAGCGCTACGCGCAACAGATTTACAGTCTGTCCCCTTTAGCCGCTCGGGCACCCCTCCATCTCTCTGGAGCCGATGGCCCGACTCGAACGGGCAACCCGGTGATTACAAATCACCTGCTCTACCATTGAGCTACACCGGCTTCGCTGATAAATATTATAACAATAGCTATAATGCTTCGTCAACAATTTGTATAATTCCCATAACATATCGGCTTTGAAATCCCCATTCCTTGTGCAATGCCAATAATGACAAAAAGAACTCTCCCCCAAAGGGTTGGCTTTGATTTTCAGCAAGTCCAATCTCTTCTGAAATTATCCACGCTACTTTATCGTAGCCTTATCTTTAACCTTGATTTCACCGTTTCTCTCTATTATCAGGGGAGTTGTGGGAAAATCAAGTTTGGTTAACTTCTCCATCCAGCGAATCGTTTCCCCCTTCTTATCAAACACGGGGAAACCAGCTCCAACCTGCTTAAAGGGTATTATCCTCCCTTCCTTGAAATTTCCCTCATCATCAAGGACGACATAAAGCATAGGAGCGTATCCACACGCTCCCCTTATATTGAACCTCGCATAGGTGAAAAAATTTCCCAGGCTGTAAACGATAAGCCTCCCCTTATATAACTCCAAAGCCCTCGGCAAATGGGGACCATGTCCTATAACCAAGTCCGCTCCCGCATCTATAACGCCTCTACAAAAAGAGACGAGATTCCCCCTCTTCTCGTTGAAAGATATCTCCATCTGGCTATTGGTTCTCTCGTAGCCTTCCTTTCCGCCGTGAACGGAAACGATGACAATATCGTTATTTCTCTTCAACTCCCCAACGACCCTCTTCGCCTCCGAGAGGTTTAAAATGGAATAGAATTTTTCACTATTTATGAAGCCGAAAGCGATAACACATATTCTCTTGCCATCAGCAACGATTTCCCCAAATCCACCTTTCGGTCCAGCCCATTTTATCCCGTTAACATCCAATACCTTAATCGTGTTCCTTAATCCCTCCCAGCCAAAATCCAATATATGATTGTTGTTTATGCTCGCTAAGTTAAACCCCATCTCCTTTATGAACTTCACATAACGAGTGGGAATGGCGAAATGGTATGACCTCCCAACCTTCTTAGCGGGTTTGCCTCCATCAATTAAAACCCCCTCTAAATTGAACAATCTTACATCCGCTTCGGGCATGAGGGATTTTATGTTCGCGCTGATTTCCTCAAGCTTTTTCTCGGGAAGAAGACGGGGCGAAGGATATGAGCTTCCCGGCATAAAGTCCCCAACCGCCACTACTCTAATATCCGACAGAGCAAGAAAGGGGAAAAGAAAGAAGAAAGCGAACGTCTTTAGAGTATTAACTTCCTAACCACCTCCTCTTCAGCCCTCTCAACCTCCATCTCCCTCTCCCCGCCATCCTTAACCTTGACAAGCAGTTTCTCGCCCTTCCCTAAATCGGAATATCTTGCCACTATCTTACTAGCTAATATTATCTCCTCCTCAGAGACACTCCCCCTTAATATAGCATCTGGACCTTTATGGCTATATGCCTGAAGGAGAAAATCACCTTCTCTAAATAGCTCCCTCAACCTCTGGTTCTCCTCTTTATTTCTTCCTACCACAAGCTTAACGCCTTTCCGAAGGCGAAAATGTCGCCCTATCTTGAGAAGAATAACATTTTCCTTCGTCAATTCCTCGTTTTCCATTAAATCTCTCAATCTCCTACTAAATTGGGGGTCGGTGAGTAGACATCCTCCTGCAGGTGAAGGGTAATCATTTATTCCCCATTTCTCCGCCAACTCCACTTGCTTTTTCCTGCTCCTGCCCCGGATATCAAGCAGCTTCTCCCTATCCACCCAACCCTCCTTTTCCGGGATGGTAGGAGGGAGGAGCTTTGCTGATAAGGGACGAAGCAACAATCCCTCTAATCCGCTCTCCTTTTCCACTATCCTCAAAGCGCTTCTGTTTTGAGACATAGGTCTTTCTCCCAAAACCTCACCCGTTGCCACAAAACTCGCTCCCACTTCCTTCATAATCTCCTTTGCCTTTCTCAACATAAGGGCGTGGCAGTCAATGCAAGGATTCATCTGTGAGCCGAAACCATGGGGAGGAGCCTTCAAGAGTTCCAAAATATCGTCCGTGATATCAACTTCCAAGAGGGGGATTCCCCATTCCTGCGTCATTTTCACCGCCCAATGAGACCGGAAAAACGGGCTTACGAAATGGACAGCAACAACATCTATTCCTTGCTCCAAAAGGAGCTTCATAGCGAGAATGCTATCCAATCCGCCAGATAGCAAAACCAGCGCCTTCATTACGGGGAAGCGCCGTAGTTTTCCTTTATCGCCTGCCTAATCGCTTTCTCAACAGTTGAAGCATCGTGGGTAGCATGGCGCATCAGGACAATGTCCTGCCCATCTACGCTTATGTAATTCCGACCGTTGATGAAAATCGCCGCACAAGTAAACCCCAAAAGCTCAGGCATCCTCCCGCTCAAAATGGAAATCCTAACATATAATTTGTCTTTATATTCCTCCACCAGCTTTTCCATCACATTTGTTGAGGTCACCAAGCCTTCTCCCGGACCGGGAAAGAAGGCGTCAACCCTTACTTTTGCATCTTTATTTCCCATTTCCAAGGGGTACTTAATCGTTATCGGTAAGCCTCCAACCCCTTTTGTCCTCTTTGCCTCCTTCCAGGCTTCTTCAAGCTTCTCTATGGGCAAATAGAGCTTTTCCGAGGAAGATGCCATTTCTTTTGCAACCTGTGGAGCTGCTTTTTCCCCTTTCGTGCGGAGATATATGGCAGCTCCCGCTATAACGAGCAATATTAAAAGAATAATAAACCCTACTCTCTTCATATCTCCTCATTCCTTTTTTTGCTGGGGAGTTGCATAAGCCTCTGCAATTGCTTGCTTAATTGCCTTCTCTATAAGTTGGACAT
Source organism: bacterium (assembly GCA_014360495.1). Lineage (NCBI taxonomy): Bacteria > bacterium. Next base: position 198,912 of record JACIXR010000006.1, on the reverse strand, counting down.
TGTGAGTCGTTTGAGAGCCGAATACGATTTCCTTCCCATTAACCTTTACATAATTCCTCCCATTTATAAAGATTGTAGAGCAGTGGATTCCCACCTGCCCGGCAGCTGGTCCGAAGAGAGGATATGTGCGAATGTAAACCTTGTCCTTATATTGCTTGCCCAATTTCTCAAGTGTCTGCATCGTAGGACCTTGACAGGATTCCATGGGCAAAAATGCATCAACTCTAACCTTCGCCTCCTTCGTTCCCAGTTCTCTCGTATAGCTTTGCGCCATCTTCATCATCATCGGAGGGAGTTTGCCTTGGGAAATCGGTTGATTTGAGGAAGGAGGTGGCATAGGTCCCTTCCCCGGAATGCTCTGCATCTTCTCCATCTTCTTCGCTTCCTTCCACGCCTTCTCCAAGGTATCAATTGATACCTCCAACTTTCCTCCCTCTTTAACCTGTGCACCCTGCCCGCTAACCGTTCTAACGCTTCCGGTCTTTGTTCTCATAAGAAGCCAGGCAAAGGCAGATATTACAACAATAAAAAAGATAATCACAAACAATCTATTCTGCCCGTTTTGCATCTTCGCGCATCACTCCTTCCTTGAAGATGTGAATTGCTGAAGGGTCTAAATGGACGAATATCTCCTCCCCTTCTACCAAATTGCTTCCCCTCAGCGCTGGGCGGGTTAGCATAGCTACTATCTCTATCCCACCTATATCAACACCTAATTTGTAAAAATGCCCTTGGTCCAATATATAGCTTATCTTGCCCTTCAAAGTATTTGTTTGGGGAACACCATCCTTTTTGAGCATAACAGCCTCAGGACGAATCGTTGCGAACGCTACCCCTTCTTCCCCGTCATGAAGCAGTAGCTCCATGTGCTCGTTTTTAAACTTTAAGCAGCCGTTTTCCCTTATAACATCGCCCTTGAAGATGTTTCCCGTTCTTAGGAAGGATGCCACAAAATAATTAGGGGGATGGTTCAGAAGGTCATCTGGCTTGCCAATCGCCATAACTCTCCCTTCGTTCAGTATGCAAATCCTATCGGCAAGGGAAAAGGTCTCCTCCAAGTTATGGCTTATATGGATTATCATCATATTCGTTTCCCTATGGATACGTTTAAGCTCACGACAGAGTTCCTCTCTTGTCTGTTCGTCAAGGGCGGAAAGAGGCTCATCCAAAAGAAGGAGGTTAGGATTGATTGCAAGCGCTCTGGCAAGGGCAACTCTCTGTTTCTCCCCTCCAGAGAGGGTAGTAGGATATCTATGAAGAAGGTGCTTTATGCGGAGAAGATTAACTAATTTTTCCACCGTTTCCTCTATGTGGGATGGGGAAGCTCTGCGGATACGAAGACCAAAGGCTATGTTATCCTTCACCGTCATATGGGGGAAAAGAGCGTAATCCTGAGGAACATAGCCTATCCCTCTCTCCTCCGGTTTCAGGCGGTCAATCCTTTCCCCTCTGAAATAAATTTCACCCTGCTTGGGATGGTGGATACCCGCGATGCATTCCACGAGGACAGTTTTACCTGCTCCTGTAGGACCCAAAATGATGAAATATTCTCCCTCCTCCACTTGGAGGGAAACATCAACCAATTTGAACTCTCCCAATGTGATGGATAGATTTCTTACTTCAAGCAAGAATCATCAACCATTTTTATTTTAACATAAAAAATAGGGTTTTTCAATTACTTGTATAATTCCACGGAGAGTCTTCCTTCGATCTTTTAGGTTTTCTTGAGAATTGTGCTTCTTGAAACGTCGAAAGCTAACTTTGCCGATTCTACTCCTATTAATAATTCTTTTTAAAACGAGATTGCGAGGCTTCCCTTTAGGGAAGCCTCGCAATAACAATTTTATCGACTGGTATGGGCGAAGGTTTAGAGCAAAACTAAGGAAGGGAGAAGAAACTTTTAAAGGAGTTCAAAAACTACATTTATATGTTTTAGAGCAATAACGAAGCAATCTCGTTTTTGATAGTGATTGCCTCGCCCCCTTCGGCAGACTGCAATTACAGAGGACAAAGGAACGACAGCCCCACTCCTCATCAGAAGACTCGCAATTACAAAAGCCAGCATACTCTGCCACTGCGGAAGACCCTCGTTGCGGAAGACCCTTGTTAAGGAATTGAGGACTTTACATCCAAAAGCCTCGCCAGCTCATCTCCAGACCCTCCCCTGAATTTCGCAAAGACCTCCCTCAAATATCCTTCTCCCCTCTTCTCGTTAATATCCAAAATATATCCCCATATATATAGAAACCCCCTCTTGCCTTTATCCCTTAAAAGCTCTTGAGAATCGCCAGCCTGACGATAATAGCGCAAAATTTCCTCGTTCCTCTCCTTCAAATAAACACCCAATTTCTCCCTTAAAAAGGAAAGCGAGGAGGGCAGGTTATCAAGGAGAAGTTTTAAAAGCAATCTTTCCCCTATGCATCCATTCGCCCACTCCTCGGGCTCCTCATACGGACCTATGGGAGGGATAATATGATGCCCCCACTCGTGAGCCACCTCCCTAATCAATTCCACCTCCTCCCTATCCTTTTCAATTTGATAAAAATAGATATTCCTCCCCACCTGCTCCCCTCCCGCATCCCCACCTTCGCAAAGCCATATATCCACTATCCCATCCTTGCTCCATTGTGATGTCTTCCCAAGATATTTACTCCCCAAAATGTAAAAATATAAGGAATAGGCAAGTATCCTTTTCGCCAAAGTTAGATAATCGTTGCCCGAAGAAGAGAGAAAACGAGAGGGAAAATATAGGCGAAAAACCATTTTGTATCTATCATTTTCCTCAACATAGCCGTAAAGAAGACGATTGAATCTCGCTTTATGAACGGGGTCAATTTGGATTATATTTGGGGGGAAGAAGGGTTTTGAGGTGAATAAAGCCTTCCTCTCCGCAATTTCAATCGTTTCAAATGGAAAGTCGGGAAGGGATTGGGAAGAGAATTCTGCGGGAAACTGGTCAGCGATTAGAGGAAGATAGATTAAAATGATAAAAACAAATTTCCTCATTGTTTCTTTTTCTTTAACAACTCATCAATTATCTCCACCGGATGGAGAACCTTTATCCTTTTGGGGAGTATACTCTTCAATTGCATGATGCAGGAAGGACAACCCGTGGCAACCGCTTCCGCTTTTGATTCCAAAATATTCTCCTTTTTCCTCTCGCCCACAGCACGGGAGGTCTCATAATAAAACAAATTGAAGCTTCCCGCTCCACCACAACATCTATCAGCCTCTCTCATCTCTATGAAGTTCTCACCCGCAACCTCTTGGAGAATCTTCCTCGGCTCCAACCAAATCTTCTGCCCTCTCCTCAAGTGGCAAGGGTCGTGATATGTCAATTTTTGAGAAAATTCAGGGAGCCCCTCGGGCAATCCCAGCTCCAACAACAGCTCGCTTATATCCCTTACTCTTGAGGAATCCCACTCCAATCCCAAAATCCTATTCCATTCCCTTTTCAGGGATAAGCCACAGGAAGCACAGGCGGATACGATATAATCAACATCAAGGGAAGAGAATATATCTATGTTCCTCTGAGCCAGATATCTCGCCCCCTCTATATCCCCGCTTATATATAGAGGAGTCCCACAGCACATCTGCCCCTTGGGAATCACGACCTCCACACTGAGTTTGGTGAGAACATCAACAAGGGAAGCTCCTATATTGGGGTATATATAATTTGTGGCGCAGCCGACGAAGAAGGCAACCCGCATTCTCCTTTCTCCCTTAGCGGGAACAACCTCAGGATTGCGCGAGAGAAAGGGTTTGAGGGTGAAGGTGGGGATGGACCTCCCCATAGGCATACCAAGAAGGGGGAAGAATAGCCTAGCGGGGCTGAATCGCCAGGAAAGAAGGGTGATTCTCTGGAGGATTCCAAGGATTATAACGGAGAAAGGGAACATCCTCCTCGCCCGCATAAAATAGCGAAAAACGACTTTCTTACCAAGGGAAAGCGATTTGTCCTTTACCTCCTCCGCCCTTGCTGAGATAAAGAGTCGGTCCAACTCAACACCACTTGGGCACTCCTCAACACAGGCTTTACAGATGAGACAGCGAAATATCGGATTATGCCATTTAGGAGAGAAATGAACAGCCCCTTTTACGAGGTTTTTGATGAGCTGCAGCCTGCCCCGCGGAGAATAAGGCTCCGTCTTGAGCTCGCTGAAAATCGGGCAAACAGCCCGGCAAAAACCACATTTCATACATTTAACGATTTCCTCCGTCATCATACAAAAATATTATGGCATAAAAATAGATAAAAACAACCAATTAAAGATACCCCCTCTATCCTCTACTGGAGCCTGTTCATTTGCTTAAACCGCCAAAATAGCAATTAACTGGTAGCTATGGATTTGACAAAAGCTGGGAATAATAGCTGATGTAGGAGGAAAGGATGTAATACCCAAATATAAGCAGTACGAAAAGGTAAAAGCCGATTGATGAAGCAATTACCCAACGGTGGCTTGAAACAACTGCTTCTTCCTCCAATCTTTGCGCCACCTGCTCCAGAGCCTCAGGCAATCTCCCACCCTCCTCACCTGCTCTCAACATATTCACAGCTGAGGGCGAGAGTATCCTTGCACTATCCAAAACGTTGGATAACCTCTCCCCCGCAGATACCCTCCGCATTATCTCCTCTGTTTTTCTCTTTATCTCCGGATTACCCGAACTCTCTCCTGCCAACCTCAAAGCCTCGGAGGGCGATACACCAGCGGCGTAAAGATGGGAAAGAGCGATTAGAAAACGGGCAAGGGCATATCTCCTCGCTAATGAGGTAATGCCAGGGAGTGCGGACTTCAATGCATCAAGGACTTTAGTGTAAACTCTTGGGGGAATAATCAGCTTAACGAGGACGAAATAAAAGGCGAAAAGAAGGGCGCCGACTATTATGTATTTCAGCCCTTCATAAAAAGCATATTTGTTTCCCAATAAAATCCCTACCATCAATGGACGAAAAGAAAAGATGATGAAAATAGCCACAACAACGAGCAGCTTCGGATAGAATGTCCACATAGATAGCTTTCGCCTCAGCTCTAAGTCTCTCTCCAATATCCCAGCTATGTTTCCGCAGGCATCTGAAAGCTTTCCGCTTGCTTCACCTGCCCGAATGATGCTGATGATGAGCGGGGAAAATACATCGGGGAATCTCGCCATCGCTGTGGAGAGGGGTTTCCCCTGGCTTACCTCCTCCCTCAACCTTCTAATTGCAGGCCGCAAAAATGGATGGGCTTGCGCTTCCATAGCGCCTAAGGCTTGAACAACTCCGACGCCCGCGCTTAATTGATATTGCATCTCGCGGAAGAAATGCGCCAAATCAGCCTGTCCAAACATTTCTTTCACCTCCTTTCCATAAAGGGATGTTCACAAGCCTCTTGGACCATCTAATATAATCCGAGAGGCGCCAAGCGCCTCCTCCAGCTAACTCCTCAATCCCGCAAATGGGATTCTCACAAATAAGGCAGGCGCCATCGCAATTCAAGGGCTCAAATTTATCCCCGTTCCTCACATAAATCGGCACATCTATCCCCTCACAGTTCCTTGAGGATGCGAAATACTTATTCAATCCCTCAACCACTGGCTTTCCCTCGTATTCCCTTCCTGTTAGGGCAAACTCCATACAGAGGGCGAATGTCAATCCCTCCTCATCGCAGATTTTCCTGAGAGTTGAGAAAACCTTTTTCCTATAATCAATCTTGGCGTGAAGCGAATAGCCTATCTTCTCTTGAAAGAGCTCTCTGTAAGCAGGGATCAGCTTTTTATCTATGCGAGCGAGGAGGGAGAAAACCTCCCTTCTCGTCTTAACAGGTATATCAACTACGCTCCCCACGATGTGCTTAGCCCCAGCTTCTTTTACTGTCCTCACCAGCCTTCGCAGGTCATCAGGGTTGTCCGTTATGTAAGGGAATATGGGGTCTAAACGAGCCACTGTATAAATTCCCACCTCCTTGGCTCTCCTCAAATTATCCAAGAGGGTTTCCGTGCTTGCACCTCTTGGCACGAGCAACTTCCGCAAATTCTCATCCCAGGTGAGGATTGATACCTGAATAAAAGAATGCTTCTGCTTCCTAAGAAGCTCCATTACATTTTGGGTGATTTTCCCCTTCGTGATGACTTCAATGGGGAGATTTCTTTCCACGAATACCTTCACTAATTGTTCAGAGAGATGGAATTGTTGCTCAAGGGGTTGGAATGGGTCCGTTACGGGGCTAAGATATCCGCAGGCGGCGATTTTCAATTTATCAAGTTGCCTTGCCACGGATTGAGGGAAGTTTTCAAAGACAAAGATATTGCCCTTTTCCCTCCATTCCTCAAAGTACCCGGGGAAAGTGCGGGCATAGCAGAAGGGACAGGAGTGTTGGCAACCGATATAGGGATTGAGCAGCAGGCGTTCGGAGGTGCATTCCCTTCTTCCATAAGGCTTGAGGGGATGCCACCAGCCGTGAATCTCTTTAGACGAGTTTACGATGACCACATTCCCTTTCAAGGCGATCAAGATAAATTTAACCAATTTCAAAGGATTTTGCAAATATAACCAACTCTCATCGCCAGCTTTTATAAAAGGGAAGCTTCTCAAAATCTTATTTGATAGGGTCACTGTCATTGCAAACTTACCGAAGGTGGGCTTGGCAATAAAAAATATTGATGACGAAAGGAAGAAGTTGATTTTCCGAAACCAAGCTTAAGTCCGGCAATATGGGAAATCTCCTAAAAACTCTTAAATTCTATGGAATTATACAAATGGGTTGCCTAATTCTTGCAATGGGGCAATAATAATAAGCTTGATATGAAACGGCTCGGATTACTTAAAAGAATATTGTTAGTTTTATTTATTAGCTCTCCAATTTTCTGCAATAACAAGATAATAAACCTTAAGGAGGTCTCAACCCCACCTTTATTAGATGCCCTCTTCAACGATGAATGTTGGAATGAAGTTGAATGGATTGACGACTTCGTTCAATCTGACCCGATAAGAAAAGCTCCTCCCTCCGAGAAAACAGAGTTCAAGGTCGTCCTTCATAAAACAGACCTCTATTTCGCGGTTAAATGCTACGACAAACATCCTGAGCAGATAATGGCTCTCCAGAGGAGAAGGGATGGTGGAATGCGCTCCGATGATTCTTTTGAAATCAGGATAGACACCTATCTTGACAGGAGGAATTATTACTCATTCCGCTTCAATGCAATAGGAACAAAGCAGGATAGGAAATGGGGCAATTGGGATTGGGATGGCGATTGGGATGTTGTGGCGAAGATAACGGAAGAGGGATGGGTAGCGGAAGTGAGGTTATCTCTCGTTTCCTTGGCTTTTCCTCGCAAGGGAAAGGGCTATTTCGGAATAAACTTTCGCCGCGATATAAGGAGATTGAGAGAAGAGACTCTATGGTCATTCACTAAGGATGTTCCAGGAAGAGTGGATGATTTCGGTTTGATAGGTCCTATTGATTTCTCCTCCATCCCTTTCAACTCTCGCCTTGAACTTCTTCCCTACTGGGTGGGAGGGTTTGGACCTGATACAAACTGGCGTATGGGCTTGGATGCGAACAAATTCCTCACCCCCGACTTCAAATATGCTTTAACCCTCTATCCCGATTACAGCGATATTGAGGCAGTGTATGAGAGCATAGATATTTCATATACAGAAAGATGGCTTCCGGATAAGCGTCCCTTCTTCACTGAGGGAAGTGAGTATTTCGGAGCTTTCTATTCCCGCAGGATAGATAAATTCGATTTGGGCTTTAAAGCCTTCGGCAAAGAAGGGCAGAATCAGATAGGAATCATCAACTGTGCCCGCTTTTCGCCATTCAGAAACGATACCGTCTTCAACTTCTCCCACAACCCAACCTATCAATCTTACATCGGAATGACGATTCAAAATAGATATGAGAAGGACCATAAGAATCTGCTGATAGGTGCGGGAGCTGGATTCGGCACGGAGGATTATAACTTTAATTTCCATTACGCTTCTAGTTTTAACGAGCCCGGCTCAAGAGGTTCAACTTATGAGGGGAGCTTCTGGTTTAGGTTAGGAGAAAGAGGAGGAATTTTTGGAGGTTTCTCCGGGATAAGCCCTGACTTCTGGGCAGACCTCCAATTGATAGGGGAAACCGGAATAAAGGCGACGAGATTCGGTTTATTCTACAGGGATTCCGCGCCGAGAGGGAAGGAATGGTGGGAATATTATAGGGTGAGGATTAACTATAATCGCTCACATTATTGGACAGGTGGATTGAAATCTGAATCCAAGAGCTTTGGCTTTTCCCTGGGGCTGAGGGGAGACATTAGATTGGATTTTGGACGAGACATAACATTCTATGACCCTTATAGGGACAACTTCACGAATTTCTCCATTGGGATCGGCTCTCCCGAGAAAAAATATAATATAGGCTTCAGCTACGGCGAGGGAATAAGGACGAATCTCCCCTACAAATTCGCCTCAGGGGGAATAGGACGCCAAATGATGGACAATAGATTGAACATAGGTTTGAATTTTGAGAAGAGATGGGTTGGCTCAGAAGACGGCGGCTGGAGCTCTGCCCAGCAGTTATGGGGTTCAGTCTCCTATGATATAGGGAGGGATTTCTATCTCGTTTTGCGAATTTACGGCTTTCGGGATACGGAAAGCCACAGAAATATAAGCGCTGTTATAAGAAAGAGAGGAGAGAGGAAAAGGGACTTCTATTTGGTCCTCGGCGACCCGCTGGGGATTGACACCAAGATGAGAGTGGCAATCAAATACATCAGCCCTTGGTGAGGGAAAATTTCTCCCCAAAATATTAAGACGAAAGTTCAAATAGGAAACAACCCCTAAACCTAATCGCTTGATACTCAGTGGATTGGATAACTTATCTTAACGATATTAAATCCTTTATCACCAATCTCCGAATAAAGGATAAATTCCGTTTACGGAAGATATACCTATAACTTGCTCGCCGAACCAGCTTATTTGATATGGTTTATGATAAACGAACTCAAAAGTATCATATCTATGGGGAGCAAAAGTTACTACGAATTTCTCGTTGATTGACTTGTTGGGCAACAGAAGATATTCGCCCATCTTGATTCCCTTTATCTCCTTCCCGTTGACCTCCACCCGCAAAGAGCCTGGTTCTATCCTCCTTGGTATGCGAACAAGGATGTTTAAGGGTTTCTTAGGATAGACAACGATCCTCCCCTCTTTGGGGAGAAAACTCTCCACTTTCCCTAACTCGTTCTCCCAGCTGAAGAGGAGATTTATCTGTATTCCCATGTTCGTTTCCGTTATTATGTGCTTTGCGAACTCGCAAATGGCTTGCACCGCTCCCTGCGTTATATCTATCGTGTTGATGGGAGAATGAGGAGTTTGGAGATGGGCGTTTGGCGTAGGAAAGCCAAAGCCACCGATTATCCGCTCCTTCATATTCCGTTCAAAATCCCCCTTTGGATTGGGATTCTCCTCTATGAAATCATTTTCCAAAACTTGGCTTGGAAGGAGAGCGGAGCGCATAAATATCTCCGCTTGGGCATAATACCTCGGGTTCCTGAATTTCGCTAAAAGGAGCTGAATCTGGATAAGGTCGCCGATTTGATTTACTTCCCCTTGGTCCGATTCCGTCCAGGCAATCTCCTTGCACCATCCGTAACTACTATAAAATTCCCTCAGCCCAACCTCATATACCTTCCTAACTTTCTCAACAAGCTCGTCATCTCCGATTTCTATGGCATATTCCAATATGCCGCTCAGTGAAGAGGTTATTGAATGGATGTGATTTCCCGCCAGGTCGGTGAGGAGCCCCTCTTTGGTGAACGAGCGTTCCATCACGCTTCTTGCATATTTATCAGCCAACTCCAAAGCCAATGGGTCGCCAGTTACTTTGTAATAGCGCAATAGAGGACCCACAAGCCGTCCCGCAGTCGTCGTTTGCACATCTCCTATCCCCTGAAATACCCCTTCCCTTCCGATTTTGCGAACGAGCTCCAAGGATAGCATTCCCTTCTCGTCCGTTATGCTATCCAATGTGCGTAGCATCTTATGGGCTACTTCTCTCGCTTTCTCGCTGTTCCTCCTTTTAATAAGCCAAGTTAGACCCTCCAATCCCTCCCTCATATTGTGAAACTCAACTCCCCTCTTCTTCGTTTCCGGGTGATAAAATGAAGGAAGGAAATCCTCATTGTCAAAGCATTGAAAGAGATAGCGAGTGTATACCTCTTCCGCCTTTTTAGGGACGGGTTTTCCGAGGACCTCCTCTGTAAAGAAGAGGGCATCTATTGCCCTACCCGTTACATGGGGAATACCTATCTCAATCGCATGACCGGCGAAGGCAGTTCCATCATCCCTTCTGGCAATGAAGAAATAAGGCTCGTCATCCCTATCAGCATCAAGCATCCCAAAGAGATACCAAGTGGCTAACTCCAACCTTCGGCGAAGGTCGGCGGAATACCAAGGAATTCTCTCCATAGCTTTTGCCTCCTTTTCCTGTGTCCTTGAGAAAGAGATACAAATAAAAATGAGCCAAATGAAAAGCAAATGGCTTTGCTTTCTCATTTAATCCTCGGTTTTAAGGCAAATTCCTCGTCTTTTAAACCATTAGCCTCCTTTATATCCAAATCTACAATTAGCTTCGTCCTCCAATAATCGTTATAAATGATGAGATAAGATTCCTTCCCTTTTTCATAGGGAATATTTATCCTGCCGTTCCCTTTTAAAGGATAAATTTCGGCAGAGAATTTCTCTCTCTTTTTGACTTTCTCGTAATTATCCTTATCGCAAAGAAACATAATTGCCTCTCCTCCTTCTGACCTCTGGGAGAAAAACGGACGCACCTCTGGTCTTCTGAAATCCCACAAAATGTTCTCGCCATAAATGATATTTTCTATTTTGAAGGAAATGGAAAGTGTGGAGGACTTCTTCTTTTGAGCAAGAGGAAACACGAATTCCTTTAATGACTCCTTCTCCATTGGCAAAACAAGAGTTCGTTCGTAAATCCTTCCCTCCTCCCCCTTCTCTATGCTGAACCCTTCGCTTTTCTCTCCCCCTACTTCGGCTATTATTAGATAATCTCTGTTTTGCCCCAAAGTTAAGCGACATTCCCCTTTTATATCGGTATAACCAAATGTGGCAAGGGCATTGCATTCTCCTGATGTGTTGGGATAGAAGGGAGTGAAGGCGCTGACCAAGGCATCATCTATCGGCTTTACCTTGCTATCTACCACTTTCAACCTCACCTCTATCGTCTTTGAATGACCGGCAACCCTCTCAATTATATAGCCATCCCCTCTCACCAAAGAGACACTTGAGAGCTCCTTAGATGCCCCATAATCCTTATCGTAGGATATCCCCGCGGGTAAGTCTATCTCAAGGGAGGCACCACCCTTATCGGTTTGGATGGGATGCCATTTACCCAGCATGAAGAACTCCACCCACTCGTGGTCTTCGGAAAAATTCCTCGCATAGGCGCTGGGGATGAGGGCTGAGCGAAGCGCGGCAGCTAAAACCGTTTGGTTCTCCGTGCAGGAACCCCTATGCCCATCCAACACCTCAATTGGCTGAAGGGACCTCCTCCTTGATGGTACCCCATTGGGCAACTGCTTCATTACCCACAAACCTATCCTTGATAGGGCGTAGCTGAGGATTCCCTCATTGTTTTCCAGCTGGCTCTTCTGGATTCCCAATTGCTTTTTATCCCAGAGAAACTTCACCCCCTTAAGCAAATCCCTCAGCTTGGGATAACCCTCTTCCGCTTTATTGAGAAAGTATTCTCGCCAGAAATAACCCTTAATCCTCCTTGGCATCTCTAAAAAGAACTGGGGATGAACGACGAACCAGTAATAGTAATCCCGAGGAAGCTCATACTCAATCGGTTTGCCCTCAACTTTCAACCTATACTTTGCTGTTGTGTATCCCTCCTTTTCAACGAGCTCCACATATTCAAGGATTTTATCCGCCTCATAAATCTCCCTAACATTCTCAACTATCAGTGAGGAGTCAAAGGAAGGATTCCTCAAAACTTCGCTTGAGATGTGGGCTATAGAGAAGGCGATTTCGTCCAGATATTTCCTATCGGGACAATTCAAAATCAGTCCGGCATATCTATCTTGGAGAGATGGCTCAAGCCTACTCAAATTGTCGACTAAATCTTTTTTTAGCCAATTGGGAACCACACTGATAGCCCTTTCGCCCAGCTTAGTTAACTTTACAGGATTCTCAATTAGGGAAATCTTCCCTTTAGCTATGCGGAAAACGACGGTTTTCCTCGCGGGTATTTGGATGTTTTCCATCCGAAATTTTAGCGTTCCTTCCTTGCCATAGGAGGTAAATGCCCAATTACAAAGCAAGAAAAAGAGCACAGCTAAAAAACATGTTTTATCAAAGAGGTTGTGAATACACATTAAGAGAAGTTTAATTACTATATCTGTAATCAGTCAATCAACTTCTCCTTATAAATCCCGCTATCAGGAGGAAGAAAAACAGGAGCACGACAATCATTCCGCTAGGCGGGAAGTCCCAGATGTATGAGAGATAAAGCCCAATTATGACCGAGGGAATGACAACAGCTACAGAAAGGAGAAATGCCATCCGAAGCCCGCGTGAGGCTAAGAGGGCGATAAAGGGAGGGATAACCAACATAGAAAAGGAGAAGAAAACACCGGAAAGCCTCGTTGAATAGGCAATAACTACCCCAACAGTGAGATAGAAGACGAAGTTCCAAAGCTGTGTATTTAATCCCATTGCCCTCGCTGATTCGGGGTCGAAAGATGTAGCTGTAATCTCCTTGTTGAAAAGAAGATAGGCTAAGGCAACGGGGATAAAAGCTATGAGGATGTTCCTTATATCTGCACCGCGAATCGCTAGGAGATTGCCGAAGAGGCTTTCCAGAACTCCCGCCTCTCCTTTGGCGCTTTTCGCTAGAAAGAGAAGTGAAAGGGCGAGAGAAAATGAATAAATCACTCCTATCGTTGCTTCCCTCGGCACCTTCTCTCTCCCCCGCGTGGCTAAAACGAGGAGAAGTAGACAGAGGAGAACGAAAACTAAGGCGAGAAAATTCTTATTTATCCCGAAAAATGTCGCTATCGCCACTCCAAGGGAGGAAACCTGCGCCAACCCAATTCCCAGAAAAGCTATTCTCCGCAAAACAACATATAGGCCAACAATTGAACTCATTAATCCGATTAACAAAGAGCCCCAAAGAGCATTTCTCATAAATGGGAAAGAGAAAGCCTCCGCAAGCGAATGCCACATATCAAACACCTCCTATGGGAAGTCCGAAAAACTCTCTCAACCTCTCAGGAGAGAGCATCTCCTCCCTCTTACCGCTTACTACCTTGCCATCGCCAAGCATCACTATTTTATCAGCTCTTTCAGCCACGACGTCCAACAAATGGCTGACGAGTAGGATTGTTATGCCCTTTTCCTTGTTCAGATTGGAGAGGAAATCCATCATCGCCTTTTGTGATGCAACATCAAGGTCCGTAATCGGCTCGTCCAAAAGAAGAACCTCTGGCTCGCTGACGAGCGCCCTCGCCAAAAGAACCTTCTGTTTTTGCCCCCCAGACAACTCCCTATAAAGTTTCTTCTCCATACCCTCCAATCCCACAATCCTCAAAGCTTCCCTTGCCTTCTCCTCGTATCTCTTAACCCTCCTCAATACTCCTACCTTTCTGTAAAGCCCCATTAACGCTATTTCCAAAGCGGTTAAAGGATGAACTTCGTCCAAAAGTGAGCGCTGGGGGACATAGCCGATCGAGAGGTTTGGCTTATAGAGAATCACCTGCCCCCTCATAGGTTTCAAGACTCCCGCTATCGCCCTTAAAAGCGTAGTCTTCCCCGCCCCATTCGGACCCACAATCCCCAGGAAATCTCCTTCCTCTATGAGGAGGTTAACCGAGGGAAGGATAACCTCCCCTCGGTAGCCCAAATAAACATCCTTGAATTCCAATAATGGCTTCCCCATTCCCATCACCCCCTTAAAGCTCCTTTTATCCTGCTGATAATCACATCAAAGAGGGAAAAATAATCATCCGCTTCCTTCAACGCGCCCACCGCTGTGGGAACAACCACAACCTTAGCTCCTGTCTCCTTAGCCACCATATCGGCAAACTTTCGCGGATAATACGTCTCCAAGAAGATTATCTTCACGCCCTCGTTCTTCATACCCTTTATCAGATTAGCTATATGGGCTGTTGAGGGAGGAATTCCCGGCTTTGGCTCCAGGGTGCCGAAGTAATCCAGCTCAAAATACTTTGCGAAATAGGAGAAGCTCCTGTGATAGGAAACGAACTTCGTCCCTTTGTAAGGTTTCAACTCCCCTTTCCATTTCTTCGCCTTCTCCCTCAATCTAGATATGAAGCTATCCGCTCTCTTCTTGAAATATTCCTTGTCGCCTGCTGACGCAACCCTGAGCAGTCCTCCCAAGATGTTCTTAGCTATTTTCTCGCCGTTATCCGGGCTGAGCCAGTAGTGGGGATTGCCATAAATATGTATCTCTCCTTCCTTCATACTAACCCGCCCCTTGGGGACCTCCAGCTTCTTTATCCCCACGGAACAATCCACATAGCCGGGCGAGCCCCACATAATCTTTTTGTTACGGGAAGCATCAACGAGAGCATCCACCCACATGTCCAAATCCATCCCAACCTTCACCAGCAAATCGGCATCCCGCAAGTTCACAACCATGCTCGGACGAGGCTCAACATAATGGGGGTCCCTATCGCCTGGAGCAAGTGTAATCACTTCTACCTTATCTCCGCCTATTTCCTTTGTTATTGATGAGAGGGTTGGCAAAGTGCAGACAACTTTTAGCTTTGCGAAGGCTGGAGAGAGAAGAAATAAGAAAATAAATATCCTCCAAATGTTCCTCATTCTTATCACCTCCTACTCCAAGGGATGGGCATGAGGACCCATACCGAAGATTACCTGAACCCATAAGCGGTTATCTGCTCCCTTCGGGTTATCAGCGTATTGGTATTGAACACGAAGGATGCTCGTTTCAGTCAGATAGTTGCTAATGATTAGAGATAAAGCCTTCTCTCTCCCTCCGTCCACGAGCTGAGAGTTATCAAGCCTCAGCGCCCCTTCCCAATACTTCGTGAACTTATGTGCGCCCAAAAGATACCATCCGCTCACCTTGTCCTTTGCGTGCTCAGCTTTGAAAAACTCCGCTCGGAGCAAATCCCTTCCGAAGGACCCAGGCCATCGCTTGAAGGTCATATCCAATCCGTATATCTTTATAGGCTCATCGCCCGCTCCTCTACCAAGGCTAAAGCCAGTTTCCAACTCTCCATCTTTGTAGGGAGTAGATATCCACAATCGTGCTGTGTGAAGAGTCTTTTCCAACCCGGGCATTCCCTCTCCATCTTCAGGGAAGACCACCTGCCAGGTAGAAAGGTCAAGTTGAGTGAAAGTCTTGGTGGGGAAGAGATAACTCAAAGTGGCTCCATCACAGATTAGTCCATGCTCGCTAAATAAAGTGGAGAGGATGCTGGGATTATCAACATAAAGGCGATGATGGGGATGTATGGGATTCTCCTTGCCCAAGCCTACCCTCATTCTTCCCGCCTTAAGCGTGAACCCCTTCCCTAAATTAAGGAAACTCACATATCCCTCTTCAATATGTGCATGGGAGTGTCTTTCGCCCGTAGCAGGCTCTATATGCTCATGAATGGCTATTATCACATCCCCTCTTATCGTGGGGTAAATCCAGCTTTGCAACGCTAATTCCACTTCCTCAAGCTTTACCTTGTTTCTGTCCTCATCATCTTTATTTGAAGAGAATAGCGTATGGATATTACCTACAATGCTTATCTCCGGCAGCTGGAGAGCCTTCATTATGCTGCCTCGTGGTGGTGGAGGGGTTTCCTCCTCTGCGGTTGTGTTTTCATCCTGAGCAAAAGTAAAGGGAATCAAAACCAAAACTAATAAGGACAATAGAGGAATAAGACGCATATTAAACACCTCCTTTGGGAATTGTTGAGAAATGTGATTCTTTGAGTGATTATGGGTTAAGGGGGTTAAAGAGGTGGAGCCCTGATTGAATAATTCCTCTTTGAGGCTCGCTCGTGATGGAGAGGAGTTAAGATAACATAAGATAAGCCGAAAAGTGAAAGGCAGAGGGCAAGTGAAAGAAGGAAACAAAGGGAAAGAAGGGCGGTCTCAAACTCACAAATGGGACAAGGTATATCGTTAGATATACCTTCGCTTTCCTCTATGGATGAGAAGAATTTGAAATGTTGAGGGATAGGATGATAATGAGCAAAGACGAGAGGTGTGAGTGAGAAAACCACTATTAACAACCATGTTAAAACCAGTCTTCCTCTCATCTTCATAAATATAATTTTAACCGCTTTCTATAAACTTGCAAAATAAAAATTGACGCAATTGATAGTTTAACCTACCACTTAACCCTTTTCCTTTCCTCTATCACCTTTTTATAGAGGGCTATTGTTTTCTCCGCGTTTTTTCCCCACCTGAATTCTCTCAAAACCAAGCGCCTTGCCCTTTCCCCCATCATCTTCTTTAACTTGGGATTCTCCAAAAGCAACAAAATTCCCTGAGCAAGGGAAAGAGGGTCACCCACTTGTGTGATTATCCCATTCTCTCCATTTCTCACGGTCTCGCTAAATCCCTTCGCATTTGAAGTCACAGGCGGTATCCCCACCGCCATAGCCTCCAACGCGACGATTCCGAAAGGCTCATATCTGCTGGGATAAACGCATATATCCGCACACTTATAAAGCTTCGCTACACTCAAATCATCCAAAAAGCCGGTAAAGAAGAATTTGGATTCCACTCCGAGCTTCCTTGCCCTATCCCTATACCCTTCTACATCTCCCTTACCCACGACGATGAACTTAACCTGCGGGAAACGAGCAAGAACATAGGGAGCAGAATCAATCAAGACATCAACCCCCTTTTCCCAAACCAATCTCCCCACGAAGAGAATCATCTTCTCATAGGGCGCAAGAAATTTCTCCCGAAAGCCCTCTTCCACTTCTACATCAAACCTCTCTAAATCTATCCCATTTGGGATAACCTCAATTTTATCGGGTGGAATGGAGAGAACATTCATAACCTCTTCCTTCATAGCCTCACTGCAAACTATGACCTTCCAAGCCTCATAACCGAGAAGCCACTCCTGAGAGTGAATATAGCGGGAAATCGGCTCTGTTAATCCTCCCCTCCTGCCGAATTCCGTGGCGTGAATAGTCGCAACAAGGGGAATCTTATAAGCGTGCTTCAAAACCCTCCCCGCCATACAATTGAGCCAATCGTGGGTATGTATTATATGGAATTTGTTTTTATTCAAAAGAGGAATAGCAGCTTGAATCACCGCGAAGTTCAGTTGATGGATTTTATTGGAAAAATCCAAGGGAAAGATGAAATTCTCATCAACCCTATAAATATGGACTCCGTCCTTCTCCTCATAGGATGGGAGGTCGGGAGCAGATGATGTGATTATATGGACCTCCACATCCTTTTTCGCCAGAGCAGGGCATAATCCTCCCATATGCCTCCCCAATCCACCGACAATATTAGGGGGATACTCCCAAGATAACATCAACACTCTCACAACTCTCTACCTCCTCTTAAAATAATCACTTATTTTTATGCCCCATCTTTTCCCTCACCACCTCCATGGCTTTCTTCGAGAGGGAAACCGCTCTCTTCACATCCTCTAAATAAATCATATATCGCCTGCGCAAACCATCTCTCGCTCCTACACCTCATACATAACCTTTCCTTAAATTTGGATTAGGATGGGAATTATCCTCTCCAATTCCCTCTCTAACTTTTTCTGCCTCTCTTCTTTTAACCCGATTTTTAACGGCACTTCTTTTTACTCTTTGAGCTCACCTCTTGCCCTCTGCAACTTCTCCCTATAGAGTTCTTCAATCCTCTTGTTATGTTCGGGTCCTCCGTCTATATTGGCGCTGAGATAAAGCGGAGGCTCTATCCCCATCTGCCCGAGACGGTCAGCCGCCTCCACCACCATCGCTTGCACAATCGCCGAGCCGATAACACCTGAGGTCGCTCCTGCAGGAACATCCGTTCCTTCCACCTTCATTATCGCATCGCCGAGCTCGCCGCAGTTATCTATCACTATATCGGCCACCTCGAAAAGGCGCTTCCCGCTTGAATGTCGTGATGACACCGAGCGGGAATGATTCAGGTTCGTTATCGCTATCACCTTTAAACCCATTTCCTTCGCTTGAAGAGCTACATCAATTGTGAAAGGATTCCTTCCAGAATTGGAGATGACAACAATAACGGAATGGGGTGGAAAGTTGAATTTCTTTATTATCTCCCTCCCCACACCCTCCTCTTGTTCCGGCCCTTCGGGAATTGCATCAGCGGGAATGAAGCCTCCAGCCCTCCCTACTCCCTCAAGCGCTATCATCCTCGCGTGTCCGGAGCCGCAAAAATAGATTATCCCTCCCTTCGCTATCGCATCAGCGATTACTTTCCCAGCTTCCTCAATGTGTTTACCCTGCGTCGTCTTAACCTTCTCTATGAGCTCCTTCACTTTTTCAAGATACTCTAAACCTTTTGACATTATTTAACGACCTCCTTTTCATAAGTATAGTTTGTTTACCTCTTTCAACTTTTCTCTAATTGGGGGTGAAACCTCTCCTCCCCTTGCTATGATGAAGGCACCAGCCAATGCCTCAAGGGGAGAGTAATCAACAGGAGCGTTGGGATAAGCTCTCCTTACCCCTCTTTTGAAAGAGACGAATACCTCCCTCGCTTTGAAGACGCTCCCTCCAACGAAAAAGGAGGGATTTCGCAATTTCAGATACTCAGCAGCTTTGAGAGCAGAGAGGGCAAGACGTTTCCCTGCCTCCCAAAGAATTTCCCTGCATACCCTTTCCTCCCTACACTCCCACACCAACTTCGCCAGCGATGATATCTGATGCCTTTTGACATTTTCGGCGTGAAGGCGGTGGATAAGTTCCCCAAGCGACTTGGCTGAGAAGCTGCTGAGAACCTTCTCCGCAAGAAGAGGGCAATGGACTTTCCCCATAAAATGCCTTCCCACTGCCCTCAAAGCCATCAACCCTATATCTGTTGCGGAGCCCTCGTCTCCCAAAAGGGGACCAAGCCCATCTATTACTTTCCTATTACCCGCAGAATCCTGCCCAACCGCAAAGCTTCCCGTTCCTGCCCTCGCAACGACTCCTTCTTTGCCCATCGGTAAAGCTGCTCTAAGCGCCGTTTCCACATCGCCCGTTTCCAGTATTCTCCAATTAGGGAAGAGGTTGGAAAGCTCTTCCCTCGTGCTGGGCGTTCCTCCACCGCCCGTTATTATCGTGCCACGGGCATTGGGGGGAAGCGAACTCGCAACTCTTGTAACTGCCTCAACAATCGCCCTCTTGGCTTCGTCCCAACCTATGAATAAAGGATTTGACGGTCCCTCTTTGGACCAATTTAAAAGATTCCCTTCCTCATCCCAAAGAGCACAAAGGGTTTTCGTTCCTCCTCCATCTACGCCAATTATGAACTCCATAAGCCTCACTTTACAACGAACTCGCCAAGCGGATAGATTGGAATCATATTTTCCTCCACCCACTTTAATGCGTCAATTGGCTTGAGCCCGAGAATAGAAGGGCAAGCTGAGAGCATCTCCACGAGGGAAAAGCCCTTTCCCTCTATTTGGGTTTGAAAGGCTTTGAGAACCGCTTTTTTAGCCTGAAGCACATAGCGAGGATTCGTGAGAGCTACCCGTGTTATATAGGCGGGACCATCCAGGGTTGAGAGGAGTTCACATACCCTTATGGGATAACCTTCCCTTTCGGGTTGCCTACCATAGGGGGAGGTGGTCGTCCTCTGACCGAGGATGGTGGTGGGTGCCATCTGCCCACCGGTCATCCCGTAGACGGCGTTGTTGATGAAGAAAACGCTGATATTCTCCCCTCTCGCAGCAGCGTGAACTATTTCCGCCATCCCGATTGATGCGAGGTCCCCATCGCCTTGATAGGTGAAGACGATTCTATCTGGTAGAGCCCTCTTGACACCAGTTGCAACCGCTGGCGCCCTTCCGTGAGCAGCTTCAATCATGTCACATTCAAAGAACTCGTAAGCGAAAACAGCACAGCCCACGGGGCAAATCCCTATGGTTTTCTCCAAGATGCCCAGCTCTTCAATGGCTTCCGCTATCAGGCGATGGGCAATTCCATGAGTGCAGCCGGGACAATAGGTGAAATCAACATCAGAGAGAACCTTTGAGCGAGCGAAGACCTTTTTCATAATCCCTCCTTTGTTTTTAATAAATTATAACATGCCTTCAGCTAAATGTTAAAGATTTAATCAGCTTAAGGTTTTTGTTGCAGAATTCGTTGTGTAACCCGATTATATTAGATTAAAAAGTGGCGTTGCAAAACCGATGTTGAGTTTATCTTTTCGTGCAAAATTAATATAGTCATAGGGACTACTGTCTGTATACTGAAACTCCCTCAAAACATTCGCAAATTTTTATAGTTTTTTTTCGCATTCTTAAGCGTTCCCATCACTGTAATTTTTCCCGCAATAAAGCCTGATTTTCTATAAGTTTCTTGACCTTTCCCATCCTTTTCGGGTATTATTTATTTCGTAATGATAGAGAGATACACCCTCCCCCCAATGGATAAAATCTGGAGCGAGGAATATAAGGTCTCCAAGTGGCTCCAGGTTGAAACAACGATTTTGAAGGCATGGGCTAAACAGGGAAAGGTTCCAAGCTCGGTGGTGGAGGAAGTAGAAAAGGCAAAGGTCGATTTGAAAAGGATGAAAGAAATTGAGGAGGAAGTTGGACACGATGTCATCGCCTTCGTTAAGGCAGCCACAGAGAACCTCTCAAAGGATGCGAAACGCTTCTTCCATTATGGGGCAACTTCCTATGATGTCGTTGATACAGCTCTATCCCTTTTGCTTAGGGAATCCGCAGATGTGATAATTGAAGAGATTCGTTCAGTCATTGAGCTTTTAAAGCAAAAAGCTTTGGAACACAAGTTCACGCCCATGATGGGAAGGACGCACGGAATGTTCGCCGAGCCAATAACCTTGGGTTTCAAATTCGCCCTCTGGTTCTGTGAGATGGAGAGAAATTTAAAGAGAATGGAGGAAGCGAAGGAAATCATCTCCTATGGGAAAATCTCCGGTGCTGTGGGTATTTTCGGCAATTCATCTCCCGAAATAGAAGAAATAGCCTTGAGTGAATTAGGGCTTAAACCCGCTCCCGTTTCCACCCAGATTCTTCAAAGGGATAGACATTCCCAATATCTTTTTGCCCTCGCTTCCATAGCTTCCTCCCTTGAGAAGTTCGCAACAGAGATAAGAAACCTTCAAAGAAGCAATATTGAGGAATTGCAGGAACCATTTGGAAGAGGACAAAGGGGTTCATCTGCTATGCCCCACAAGAAAAACCCCATCATATGCGAGAGGATTTGCAGTCTTGCCAGGGTGATAAGAGCCTATCTCATCACCAGCTTGGAAAATATACCCTTATGGGGAGAGAGGGATTTGACCAACTCCGCTTCCGAGAGGATAATCTTCCCTCAAGCAACAACCCTCACTCACTACATCCTCGTGAAATTCAGAGGCGTTCTGAAGGGACTCGTGGTGAATGAGGGAAAAATGAGAGAGAATATAGGGAAAACGCTCGGCACTTGGGGGTCGGAAAGCCTAATGTTGAGGCTCATTGATAAAGGGCTGACGAGGGATGAAGCGTATGAGCTCGTTCAAAAGCTCTCTTTCAAAGCTATGGAGGAAGGGAAAGAGCTTCGGGATGTCTCTTTGAGCGATGACAGAGTTAGAAATCTTCTTTCACCTGAGGAAATAGAGAGATGTTTTGACCTTAACGAGCATTTGAAATGGATAGATTATATATTTAGGAGGGCAGGAATAGATGAAGGCTAAAGTTTACATACGCTTGAAAGAAGGAGTTTTAGATGTGCAAGGGCAAGTAGTCCTGCGGGCGCTTCGCAATCTCGGTTTTGACGAGGTTGAGAATGTTAGGATAGGTAAGTTGATAGAGATGGAAATAAACAATCCATCAGAGGAGAGGATAAAGGAGATGTGCGAGCGAATGCTTGCAAATCCCGTTGTGGAGGATTATGAAATAGTTATTGAGGATAAGAGATGAGCGGCGCTGGAAGGGAGGAACGGGAGACGAACAGGCTTATTGCCAGACTGTCCAAAGGTGGAGCAGAAGATGTTAACTCTTTAATTAAAGACTTAATAGGAGAAAGAGGGAAAGGATTATGGCTAAAATAAAGTTCGCAACAGTGGTCTTCCCCGGCACTAACTGTGAAATGGATTGCTATTACGTCGTTAAAGAAGTCCTAGGGGAGGATGTTGACTATGTTTGGCATACCCAAAGCGACCTCTCGGACTATCACTGCATAATCCTTCCCGGCGGTTTCTCCTATGGAGACTATCTTCGCACCGGCGCTATAGCGAAGCTATCTCCAATTATGGAAGCCGTGAGAAAGGAAGCTGAGAAAGGAAAGCTCGTTATAGGAATATGCAACGGGTTTCAAATCCTCGTTGAGGCAGGGCTTCTCCCCGGCGCTCTTCTCAAAAACACCAATCTGCGTTTCCTTTGCAAGTTCGTCCATCTCCGCGTTGAAAATAACCGAACCCCGTTCACACACCTCTATAGGGAGGGAGAAGTCCTTCGGATGCCGATAGCCCATTTTGAAGGAAGATTTTTCGCTCCCCCAGATGTTCTGAAATCCATTGAGGATAATAAGCAAGTCGTCTTACGCTATTGCGACCCAGAAGGAAACCT
Source organism: bacterium (assembly GCA_014360495.1). Taxonomy (NCBI): domain Bacteria; species bacterium. The sequence continues at coordinate 176,176 of JACIXR010000006.1, read as the reverse complement.
CTCCGATGAGGCGAATCCAAATGGCTCCATGAACTTCATAGCGGGAATCGTTAACGGGAAGGGAAACGTCCTCGGACTAATGCCTCACCCCGAGAGGTGCTCCGAGCAAATTCTTTCCTCTGCAGATGGATTCCGCATCTTCAAATCAATGGCTGAATGGGCTAAAACAAATCTTTGAAAGCTTATTGAGGAGGTTAAAAGGATTCTATGAGAAGAAAACCTATCTATAAAGAGCTCGGACTCACAAGATACGAATACGAGAGAATCAAGAAGGCACTTGGACGGGAACCAAACATCGTTGAGTTGGGAATGTTCTCCGTTCTTTGGTCCGAGCATTGCGGATATAAACACTCAAAGAAATTCCTCAAACTTTTCCCTACTTCCGCTCCATGGGTAATTCAGGGACCTGGAGAGAACGCCGGGGTAGTTGATATAGGAGACGGCTTATGCGTATCAATGAAGATGGAGTCCCATAACCATCCCTCCGCTGTTGAACCTTTCCAAGGAGCAGCTACTGGCATAGGTGGAATAGTAAGGGATATTTTAGCCATGGGCACCCGTCCAATAGCTCTCCTTGATTCCCTCCGCTTCGGCTCCCTTACATCCCCAAGGGTTAAATATCTATTCCAAGGGGTTGTTTCGGGCATATCGTTCTATGGAAATTGCCTACCTGCAGAAGAGAAGGTCGTATTGAAGCTTAAGGGAAATATGGAATGTATATCGTTAGAGGAATTAGCGGATAGGTTCATCCCCAAAAAGGAGGATTTCCCCCAAGCCGCCGAGATTGAAGATGTGCAAATCCTCTCATATGACCCCAAGAGCCTATCCGTATGCTGGAAGAAAGCACTTAAAGTCTTCCGAAGAAAAGCTACTTCTTTCCTGGAAATTATCACCGCCTCTGGAAGAAAGCTCCTTGCCACCCACGACCATCCTCTCCTTACTTTCAAGGGTGGAGTTAGGTTTATCAATGCTGGGGAACTGGAAAAGGGAGATACCCTCCTTCTCTTCCAAGACCTTTCCTATCCCCGCCCCACGAAGGTCGTCGGGGTTAGAGATATAAAGGAAGAGAGATGGGTGTTTGATGTTGAGGTAGAGGATACGCATATATTCATAACTCAGGGAGGGTTCGCCGTTCATAACTGCATCGGCGTTCCCACCGTTGCGGGAGAGATTTATTTTGAGGATTCCTATGAAGACAATCCCCTCGTCAATGTGATGTGTGTCGGTTTGGGTAGGATTGAGGAACTCCAGAAGGGAAGGGCAGAGGGGGTGGGCAACATAGCCGTTTTGGTAGGTTCAAGCACGGGAAGAGATGGAATCGCTGGCGCAGCTTTCGCCTCCGTTGAGCTCGGACCGGAATCGGAAAGCAAAAGACCACAGGTTCAGATTGGCGACCCCTTCAGCGAAAAGTTGCTCATAGAAGCGGTTTTAGAGGCTATAAAGACCGGCGCTGTGGTAGGTGTTCAGGATATGGGAGCGGCAGGAATAACCTCCTCAACAAGCGAGACCGCCGCGCGGGCAGGAACGGGAATGGAGTTGGACTTGGACAGGGTTCCCCTTCGGGAAACTGGCATGACCCCCTTTGAGATAATGCTCTCCGAATCCCAGGAGAGGATGCTCCTAATCGTTAAGAATAACGAGGAAGATAAAGTCAGGAAAGTCATAGAGAAATGGGGATTGAATTACGCTCCCATAGGGGTTGTAACGGATGATGGAATTCTAAGGGTGAAACACAAAGGCGAGGTCGTAGCGGAGGTGCCGGCAAAGCTTTTGGCGGAAGCACCTCGCTATCGTCCAAAGCCGATTAAACCCTCTTATATAGATGAGCTCGCTTCCTTCAATCCCCTTGATTTGCCTGAACCCGATGACTACAATCAAGTTCTCCTTCGCCTTCTTTCTTCTCCAAACATCGCAAGCAAGGAATGGGTATATGAGCAATATGACCATATGGTTTTGATAAACACTGTAATTTACCCTGGAGGGGATGCCGCCCTCCTAAGAGTGAAGGGGACAAATAAGGGAATAGCCGTTAAGACCGATGGGAATGGCAGGTATGTCTATCTTAATCCCTACAAAGGAGGGATGATAGCGGTAGCGGAATCAGCTCGGAATATCTCTGCCACGGGTGCCCAACCACTCGCCATAACCGATTGCCTCAATTTCGGTTCGCCGGAAAAAGGAGAAGTAATTTGGCAGTTCAGCGAGACGATAAAAGGGATGGCGAAAGCAGCCTCATATTTGAATATTCCCATCATATCGGGAAATGTTTCCTTCTATAATGAAAGCCCGAATCGGAGGGTCTTCCCCACTCCTGTTGTGGGAATGCTTGGCTTGATTGAGGATATAGAAAAGAGAGTTCAAGCGGGTTTTCGTAACGAGGGCGACCTTGTCGTTCTCGTGGGCGAAACATTCCCCGAGTTAGGGGGTTCCGAATATCTAAAGGAGATTTTCGGTAAGATAGCGGGAGAACCTCCAACGGTTGATTTGGAGAGGGAATGGAGAGCAAACAAGCTATGCCAAGAGGCAGCGAAACTGGGACTCCTTTCCTCTGCCCACGATGTAGCGGAGGGAGGATTGGCTGTTGCCCTCGCGGAAGCTTGTATTTTGGGGAAAATCGGCGCCACAGTTGAAATACCTTCTTTCTCATTACCTCCCTCCCACTTCCTTTTCAGCGAAAGCCAAGCCCGTTTTGTCCTTTCCCTATCACCAGAAAAGCTCCCGCTTCTTGAGGGCTTGGCAGATGAGCTCGGGGTCCCAATAACCATCATCGGAAAGGTAGGCGGGAAGAGACTTCATATTGAAAGAATGTCAGGGGACGAATTGATAAGCCTATCTCTTAAAGACATAGAGGAGGTATACCGGTCCGCAATAAATAGGTTCGTTGCGGGATGAAAGCTTTCCCTATAAGCTAAAACGGGCTGGGAGGAGGTGGAGCAGGTGCTGAAGCTCGGGCAAGCTCTCCCTCAACACCATTTACAACGGCGGATACTAAAAAGTCTATATCTAAGACATATAAATCCGAGGGAAGGTTGTATGTGTAAGGCACCTCGGATGAGGAAATTTCTTTGAGAAATGTTGGCGCTGTTTGACCTTCAACTTGTATGTAAACTTTATACAACTGTGCTCCATCAACAAGCTCCCAAGATAGAGTTACCTTCTGGGTCAAGTTGGTTCCGTTTTTAACCCAAACTCTATCGGCTACGAAGTTTTCAGGGGCAGGAGGCTTTGAAACACCTCCTCCACCGCCTCCGCCACAGCCCGTAAGAAGCACTACTATTGGGACTATCGTGAACAGCAAGAATAATTTTCTCATCATCTCAAGTTCACCATCCTTATCGCTCTAACAAATTGATTGAGCTCATCCCTCGCGGTGAGCTCTATTATGTAAATTCCCGCCGGCAAAGGCTTCCCATCCTGCCCCTTTCCATCCCAGAATAGGGAATTCAGCCCGGAGGATGACGCCCTCATCCCCAAATCCCTCAATATCCTTCCATCCGCTCCCTTAATCGCTACCTTAACCTGACAGGGCAAATTGACACTCCAGCTTATATTGACTCCTCCCCTCACCGACCTCGCATCCAACATATTTATGAGAAGCGGTGTTATCAATCCCTCTCCTATCTCCACCTTCAGCTCCTTATCACCCTCCACTTTAATCGCCGATGTCGTCTTCAGGTAATATCTTTTATCCCCATCAGTGAGAATAACCTGCCAACCCTTGGGAAGATAGGAGAGATTGGGGAAGAACAGGGTAGCATCTCCCTTCACAGCCAATCTCCACTCCTGCTTCCCTCCCTCCTTGCGAATGTCTATGTAAAGAAGCTCTCCATTTTTTATAATTGCTATCCTCTTCTGACCCTGAAAATAGGGAGCGGGAGGTGGGAAGGGAGATGTTATCTCCTGCTTGCCCATACCTATGTATACATCTTCGCTTGCTCCATCGGAGAAGACAGCTTTTATAGGCAGGCAGAAGCCCTCAAGATTTGAACCCCTCTGCGCCTTAACATTCCAGGGCTCCTTGGGGAAAATAAGCTTGCAATCTTCCTTTACCCTGACCCAGTAGCTGAACCAGGGATAGAGAGTTTTCTCCATACCCTGTTGGAGCCCAGCGTTAACATATTTTGTCCCGTCCCAGCGGAAAAGTATCGGTCCAACGAGATTGCCCGCCTCGGAGAATGGCTTCCTATTCCCGTTCATATCCTCAATTAGTAGCCCACTTATCGGCAGGGGATAAATCCAAGGGAGCCCGAAGGCTTGCCAGCCCCTATTCAAAGGAAGGCTGAACTCCCTATCAGTCGGTATAGCATAGCCAAGGGGCTTGAGAGTTGATGGCTCAAAATTCTGGGAAGTCTTCAACCAAAAGCCCCTCGCGATTTCCGGGGCAAGCTCGTTGGAGATATAGTAATTTGTCCCTGTCCAAACAGCGACTTGCTGGAAATCAACCATCCTTGAGAGGATATCCTTGGGTGCGAAGGGGAGGGAGATAAAGCTGATATTCAATTTAGGCGTTGAGGAGGAAGCCGTGAAACTAACATCTACGCTTCTATGATTGCCCGATTTGTCTTCCGCATAGACCTCAAGCCTATGGGAAGCTTGAGTTAGGGGTTGGGAAGGAAGGGCGAGGTATTGGCTAACCGATGGGTCAGCATACCTATAAACAGGTTCAACCTCCTCACCATCTATCTTGAATTTTATCGTATCAGCTTTGAGATTTGGGTCGGTTATGGAGGCGCAGAGGATTGGTGTGAGAGATGTGGTCGCCCCATTTTGGGGTGATATGATGGTTATCTGGGGCGGCTCCCTATCGGGAGGTAGAGAAGCTATCCCTCCCGCATATGTACCTGGTTTCTCCGGCTTGGCTTCCAATGTTGTGGAATCAGCGTTTCTCGTAATTGTAGTCGGCATTTCAATCCAAGTGTTATCATCGGGATTGAACCAAAAGATTTTCAGGTTTTGATAATCCTGGGCGGGGTCAAAGCCCCTCTCCCTCAATTGGTCATCCCCAACTGTTATCCTGAGGGTATTGGAGTTTGCTGGGAAAGAAGTTAGATAGGTCCCATCCGCATTCTTAACATTCAAGTTAACGCCATATTTCATCATCGTCACTTCCTGCACATCTTGGCGTGATAACATCCTCACTTTCCTCGCTTTGTAGGGGATAAAGGAGATGGAGATTCCCTCTCTCGTCTCAGCGAATATCGGCGTCTTTATCTCATAACCAACTAACTCTGCCTGGGGTTGACCCCTGCCCGACAAGGAAAACGATTCCACACCGGATAAAACCCAATTTACTCCCCCTTCTATCCAGTCAACTACTGTGTCAACGCCCGACTGAATTGTCTGGATGAGGGTTGTAAAGGCTGATTCTAGTTCATTTATAAACGCACTTACATTCAGCACATTTTGCACCATTTTTTGGATGAAGGAAGCAATGCCTTGAACTTCTCTATACTGTGATGGTACACGGTTATATTTTTCTATCGCTACTCTGCCACCATTCATTAGATAGCCTTTTTCGGTTGGGAAGGAATTTGAATAAACGATTTCCCCAGCAAAACCTATCTGTATCCCTCCTCCAACTCCCAAAGCGGCTCCGATATCCACCGATAGTTCCAACCCAACTTGCTTCTTCTCCTCCTCACCTAACTCATAAGTTGCCTCTCCCTTTTGGGCATACTGGGAAATCATGCTTTCAAATTCCGAACTGGAATCTATGAGCGAGCCGGGCATAAGGGCACACTTCACTCCGTTCAAAAATAAGGCTATCTGGTTATTCTGGCACTCGTTATAAATTCTTGAGAAAAGGGAGGGAGAAATTTCCGCCCGATATGTTTTTATATAGTGTAGTTCAGTAAACGCCACACCCACTCCCGGATCTACAGAACCTCCGTAGAAAAGGGAAGTGATGTCGTTGCTTTCGTTCTCCTTAAATCCCGCCGTGAACTCCTGTTGACCGGTTACTCCAGCTATGAAGGGGCAAGCAAGGCTCGCTCCCGAGCTTATTGTGAACGAATACTGATGCTTCCAGTCATCTTGTTGCCTGAGATTAGTGACTTTTTCCATTTTCCCAGCGATAGAGCCACCAACAACATCGTTGCCTATCTCCGCTTTGCCTTTTGACTCCGCCCCTGCACCTAAGCTCACATCAAGCAAACCAGACTCCCCAACTAATTCTATAGCCTCCGAACTTTCCGTCTTATAAGGGTCGGCTTCGGTAATATAATCAGCCAGGGCTTCAACAAACTTACCTACACCTGGTAAAAGCGCAAGTTGGGAAGACTTAGCAGCAACGGAAGCGGCAGAAGTGAAAATTATAGAAAGAGAGTACGCGGATTGCTGGGCATCATTAAGAGGGTTAGGGATGAGATCTTCAATCCCATTGAGTATGTTGGCTGTTAGTCCCGCCTCTACGGCTGTCGCACTGACTATTCCCGCCTCAGCCTTGCCCAAACTTCCCTCTATCTTCGCGCCAGTTGAACTATTGTTCTCTATCTTGAGAGCATAAACATTGTTGACAGGTGTAATCGTAAATCCTATGTCCAATCCTCTTAATGCACCTCCAGCTAACTCTGCTCCCTTTAACCCAAGTGAGCTTAAACTAACACCTATCTCCCCGTATAAACCAGCAAATAAGCTAGCGGAAAAAGAGAAGTTGACATCCTCAGTAATGTTGTGGGAAGGAAGGGATATAGTCGTTGTAACAGTGTTGCTCTCAATCTTCCCTCCCGCAAAACTTATCTCCGCTTTATTGACTATCTCTGTTCCACCAAGCACCTGCACCTGGAATTGAACGCTCCCCTGTCCTCCCGGTTGTAAGCTACCTATTTGCCACTCAAGTGTCCTATTGCTGGCATCGTAACTTCCCCCACCAGTTGCGCTTCCGGAAACATAATCAACGTTTGAGGATAGGGAATCCTTTATCTTGAGGTTACTCAATGTATATGAGCTATCGTTTTTATAAGTGAGTGTATACTTCAGGGTATCACCAATATTTGCAGTTGTTTTATCAACGGTTTTAGTAAATGTGAAGGGGAGAGTGATTGTAGCTGTAGCGATGTTGGAGAAATCGCTATAATTTCCCGCTTTATCATACGCACGCACTCTATATTCATAAGTTATGTTAATAAAGACATTTTTATCCTTGTAGGTTAGGGTATTAGCATCAACCCTTGCAATGCGCGAAAAGGTACCGCCCGATTCTCGTCTCATAACTTCATAGCCATCCAATCCAGAACCTCCACTATCAGTTGAGGCTTCCCAGCTGAGGTCTATCTCCTCTAAGCCCACCACAGTAGCTGTGAGATTTTTTGGAGCAGTTGGTGGGGTGGTATCCACAGATAAGTCATACATATAGATGTCGCAGTTGCCGTTCCTCTCATCTTCCCAAACAATCTTATCACCATATATAGCTGGGTCATCCTGGCCAGCACCATTCGTGCATATTGGTACCTCCTGTCCAATGCTTAAGTCATACATATAGATGTCGCAGTTGCCGTTCCTCCAATCCTCCCAAACAATCTTATCACCATATATAGCTGGGGCATACTGGAGAGCACTATTCGTGCAGATTGGAATCTCCCGTCCAGCGCTTAAGTCATACATATAGATGTCTGAGTCGCCGTTCCTCCAATCCTCCCAAACAATCTTATCACCATATATAGCTGGGGCATACTGGTCAGAGTTATTAGTGCATATGGGTACCTCCTGTCCAGTGCTTAAGTCATACATATAGATGTCTGGCTTGCCATACCTCCAAACCTCCCAAACAATCTTATCACCATATATAGCTGGATTCCACTGGTCATGGGGGTCATTTGTTATCTGGACCTCCTTCTTTGTGGATAAGTCATACATATAGATATCCCAGTTGCCGTTCCTATAATCCTGCCAAACAATCTTATCACCATATATAGCTGGGGCATACTGGCCAGCACCATTCGTGCATATTGGCACCTCCTGCCCAATGCTTAAGTCATACATATAGATGTCTAAGTTGCCGTTCCTCCAATCCTGCCAAACAATCTTATCACCATATATAGCTGGCCACCACTGGTCATGGGGGTCATTTGTTATCTGGACCTCCTTCTTTGTGGATAAGTCATACATATAGATATCCCAGTTGCCGTTCCTATAATCCTGCCAAACAATCTTATCACCATATATAGCTGGATTCCACTGGTCATGGAGGTCATTTGTTATCTGGACCTCCTCCCCTCTTGTTAAAGCTCTAAGAGAGTGAACTTGGCGGGAATTGGCAGGAGAAGAGGCACAATATGCATAAGTGTTAGACAATAGAAAGAGCAAGAAAACAGCAGTCGCTCTTTCCAATGTCCAACGCCAATGCCTTGCTAACCTGTCACTCCGGACCATGTGCTCTAAACCCCCTTCTTTAAAATGCTAATCGCTTAATTTTAATCTAATTCCCCCATCCTGTCAATAACTTTTAACCCTATCCGTTGCTATTGCTTAAAGTTAAGACAACATCAAAAATTATGCAAGCGAGATTTTTTCTTTCTAAGGACTCAAAAATCTTTACTTTTCCTATAAAAGACTTATAATTTTTAAATTGGCGATGAAAGAAAGCTGCGGAATTTTCGGGATATATGCTCCCGGTGAGGATGTGGCACGCCTCACCTATTTCGGTCTCTTCGCCCTCCAACATAGAGGACAGGAAGCAGGAGGAATAGCGGTAGCAAACGGCGAGAGAATCTTCCTCCATAAAGGTTTGGGACTCCTCAATAATATCTTCACAGAGGAGATGCTCCAAGCCCTGGAGGGACACTGCGCCATCGGTCATACCCGCTACTCCACAACCGGCTCCAACATCATTCTAAACGCCCAACCAATCTTCATCTCTCATAAAGGAGTCAAATTAGCCCTCGCCCACAACGGCAACATCACTAATTCCCTCCTCCTTTCCGCCCAACTAACCGACCTCGGATTGACCATCAACTCCTCCTCCGATAGCGAGCTAATCGGTCTTCTCATCGCAATTCAAGATGGAGACGATATCGTTGAGAAGATATCCAAAGCGATGAAATCCATCAAGGGAGCCTACTCCCTTACGATACTAACCCCCAATAAAGTGATAGCGATTCGCGACCCCTATGGGATAAGACCTCTTTGTATCGGCAAACTCAATGGTGAGAAGTGGGTTTTCGCCTCGGAAAGCTGTGCGCTTTCCTTGGTTGAGGCGAGCTTCGTTAGAGAAGTGGAACCCGGGGAGATAGTCGTTGCGAGTGAGGAAGGACTCAAGAGCTATAAGGCGATTCCCTCTACTCGCAAGGCTTTCTGCATCTTTGAATTTATCTACTTCGCTCGTCCCGATTCTTATATAGAGGGAGTTAATATTCACTTGGCACGACGGAGAATGGGAAGGATTCTCTTTGAGGAAGGCGCTGTTGAAGCTGATGTGGTTATCGGGGTCCCTGATACGGGGACCGCTGCCGCGATAGGCTTCAGTGAAGCATCGGGCATCCCCTATGGCGAGGGGCTTTTGAAAAATAAATATATTGGAAGAACATTCATCCTTCCCGACCAGAGGATAAGGGATGTGGGAATAAAGTTGAAGCTTACCCCTATCGTTGAAACGATAAAAAATAAAAGGGTAGTTCTCGTTGATGATTCAATTGTTAGAGGTACCACAACAGGAAAGATTATAAGAATGCTCTTTGAGGCGGGAGCTAAAGAGGTCCACGTGCGCATCTCCTCTCCTCCCATTGCCTATCCCTGTTTCTTCGGCATAGATACAGCGGTTCGCTCCGAGCTTATCGCTTCCCGTCTATCAATTAAGGAAATAAGGGATTACATAGGCGCTACCTCCCTGAAATATCTCTCCCTTGAAGGCTTAATTCGCGCTATCGGACTCCCCAAGGAAAATTTCTGCACCGCCTGCTTAACCGGAGAGTATCCCGAGGAAATCCCCGCCCATTTCCATAAACTACTTTTGGAGCAAAGATAAAAGGGGGAATCTTTATGACTAAACAAGAATGGCCTCTCTTCAAGGGTAACCTATTGAGGCAGGGCAGGTATGAAGGGCAATGTTTCCTCCCTCTCACCCCGCTCTGGCGTTTCAATGGTGGTTATCGCATTCGCTCCTCTCCTGTTGTTTCGGGAGATAAGGTCTTCATAGCTTTGTGGAATGGGGAGGTAATCGCTTTGGATATCAAGAAAGGCACACCTCTATGGCGTGTTGATTTTCATGGTCCCATCTTCTCCACTCCCTGTGTGGGTGGTGGAAAGGTTTTCGTCGGCACCTCCTTGCGCTCTTTTCACGCCATTGATGAGCTAAGTGGAAAGGTCCTTTGGAGCCTAAGCGTGGGTGGTGCGGTTGATTCTTCCCCCTTATATCTTAGGGGAAGAGTCTATTTCGGTAGCGATGACAAGTATCTATACTGCGTCTCCGCGCAAAAGGGAGAGGTCCTTTGGCGCTTTTCCGCCGGTATGTGGATATTCTCGTCCCCAGCGGCAGCAGAGGGGAAAATCTTTTTCGGGGCACAAAACGGCATCTTTTACGCGATAACTGAGGATGGAAAGCTTGCCTGGCAGACGAGAATTGGTGGATTGATAAGGTCCACTCCCGCAATAGATAAGGGAAGGGTATTCGTCGGCTCTGGAAATGGGCGTCTCTTCTGCCTTGATGCGGAGACCGGGGAGATTATTTGGTCAGCTCGCGCATATGACGCCATAGAGAGTTCCCCCGCAGTATTAAACGATAGAGTATATGTTGGCTCGGATGACGGCTACTTCTACTCCTTTGATGCCCAATCAGGACGCACCCTCTTCCGATTAAAGCTTGGCAGTCCGATAAGGTCTAGTCCGCTCTGCTTTAATAATGCCGTCCTTTTCGCCACCCTCAACGGCATCTTTTATGGTATAGATACGCAAACGGGCGAGATAAAATGGGAAATGAAAACGGGAAGCGAAGTTCATTCTTCCTTCGCCGCTTCTCAAGAAGGCGTCTTCATTGGCTCGGACAATGGCATCCTCTATGCATTTAGCCATTCCTGATTGAAAATCACGAAGAAAGGGGATGTGCCCTATATGGAAAGAACTAAAATAAGAATAGGTGTTCTCGCCTCGGGAAGAGGCTCCAACTTGCAAGCGATAATAGATGCCTGCAAAAGCGGCTACATCCCCGGAGATGTGGTCTGCGTCATCTCCGATAAAAAGGATGCATTCGCTCTGGAAAGAGCGAGAAGGGAAGGCATCCCCGCCATCTTCCTTGACCCATCCAATTATCCCACCAGAGAAGATTACGATAAGGCGCTTGCCCAAACCCTTAAAGAGCATAATGTAGACCTTGTCTGCCTCGCGGGTTTTATGAGAATTCTTACCCCTCCCTTCATAGAGGAATTCCGCAATAGGATAATGAACATCCATCCCGCCTTGATTCCCTCTTTCTGCGGAAAGGGAATGTATGGACTGAAGGTTCATCAAGCTGTTTTGGATTTCGGAGTGAAGGTCACAGGATGCACTGTGCATTTCGTCACTGAAGAGGTGGATTTGGGACCAATAATAGTCCAGATACCGGTTATGGTTCGGGAAGATGATACGCCGGAAACCCTCTCCGAAAGGGTCTTGAAAAGAGAACATAGAGCTTATCCCTTGGCGATAAAGCTTTTCGCAGAAGGACGTCTAAAAATTGAGGGACGAAGAGTTCGCATCCTCAAAAACTCGTAAGGGAGAGTGGTTATTATGAAGAGCGTCAAACATCTTTTAATGCTTTCCTTTTTTCTCTGTCTTTCCTCCCTTATCCACTCCTCAGCAGGGGAAGAAATCTTCATTGAAAGCGTCCGCTACGCGAGCGATGAGGAGATTAATTCAGTATGGATTCCCCAAGAAAATAGTCCGCAAGTTTCATTAGCCGTTGAAAACGAAAGAAAAGTTATCAAATTTGAGCTGAATTTCCCGGAAGTTAGGGATAGGTGCTACTGGGATAGAAACCTCAATCTCGATTTGAGCGATTGCGAAAAGATAATATTGGAGATAAAGGCGGATGACCCTTCAGAGCTCGGCGGATGCACACTTTACCTTCAAAGCGAAGGAGGTTGGTATGCCTGCGGATTTAGGATAGAAAGGAAAGGATGGCAAGAAATCGTCCTTCGCAAATCTCAATTTTCCCAAGAGGAAAGTCCCAAGGGATGGAATAATATCACGGGAATTAGAATCTCCTTCTGGAAACCCGCGAAGCTGGAACCCAAAACAACAAATGTCTACCTCGCAAGCATAAAAGCCCTCCCTTCCACCTCTAAAGTAGCAATAGTTTACGGTGACGCAACGATGAAAAGCGGAAGCCGGGAAGGGGGAAGTGTTAGGGAATGTTTTGAGAGAATGGTCTCTATTTTTGAGGGTCTCGACTTGGATTATTCCACCACAAGCGATAGCGAAGTTGAAAAGGGGATAGATTTAAACAAATTCAAAATCCTTATCTTCCCCTATAATCCCGACATAACGGATAATGAAGCGGAGGAGATAGTAAAATTCATTAATGAAGGTGGGAAAGTCATCATATTTTACAGTCTTCCCTCCAATATAGCAAAGACAATAGGGATAGAAGAATATGTTTATCGTCCCGCAAGCTTTGCTGGCGAGTTCTCTCGCGTGAGGTTCTCAACAGAAGAGGTTGATGGTCTGCCAGAGGAGATGAGGCAGGGCTCCTGGAACGCAAATATTCCCACAAAGCTAAGCGAGGATGCGAAAATAATCGGCGAATGGATTGATGCTAAAGGCTATCCTACAGGGCTTCCCGCAGCAATACTCTCGCCAAGGGGATTTTATCTCGGGCATATACTTCTGAATAAAGAAGAGGGAAAGCAAATGATTTTAGCTATTTTGGCGAACTTATCGCCTGACCTCTCCCCTCTAATAAGAAAGACGGTAATCGCAAATGCTGGAAAAATTTATGGCTTTGGGAACTTTGCGGAGGCTAAGGAATTTATTGAGAAGAAAGCTGAGGCATTGCCCGAAGTGAAGGCGAACGATGTCTTGAACTTCCTCCGCAGAGCGGAGGAAGATTTCGGTAGGCTTCAAAAAGCTTCTAATTTAAGCGAGATTTTCAAACTGTGGAAGGCGGTGACGAGTAATATGAAGGAAGCATACTCTCGTTGTTTTGAGAGCAGAAAAGGAGAATTCAGGGCGGTTTGGTGCCACTCCGCTTTCGGGGTGGAGGGCTGGAGCTGGGATGAAGCGATTAGGTTTCTCAAGGAGAACAATATCAAGGCGATTTTCCCAAATATGCTTTGGGGCGGTCTCGCCTATTATCCCAGCGAGGTTCTCCCAGTAGCGGATGCAATTAAGGAAAGAGGAGACCAAATCGCCGAATGCCTCTCCGCCTGCAGGAAATACGGAATTGAATGCCACATCTGGAAGGTGAACTTCAATCTGGCAAATGCCCCCAAGGAATTCGTTGAGAAGCTGAGACAAGAAGGAAGGCTACAAGTGGATAAGGAAGGAAAGGAGGTTTTGTGGCTCTGCCCCTCACACCCCGAGAACTTCAAATTGGAGCTGGAGTCTATGCTTGAAGTAGTTAGAAAATACGATGTTGATGGAATTCACTTTGATTACATCCGATATCCAAACGCGAACTCCTGCTACTGCGAGGGATGTAGAATGAGATTTGAGGAGGAAAAAGGTGTAAAAGTTGAGAATTGGCCTCAGGATGTGATAACTGGTCCCCTGAAGGAGCTTTTTGCTGATTGGAGGAGGGAGCAAATAACAAAGCTTGTTAAGGCGGTTAGCGAGGAAGCAAGGAAAATCAAGCCCTCAATTAAGATATCGGCTGCTGTCTTTCAGGATTATCCCAACTGCAGGGAATATGTAGGGCAGGATTGGAAGCTGTGGGTTGAATCTGGTTATCTTGATTTCGTCTGTCCAATGGATTATACGGATTCCAATGCTAAATTTGAAACCCTGGTAAAAAATCAAAAGGAGATAATTAAAGGCAAGATTCCCCTCTACCCCGGGATAGGTGCCTTCATCATCCCGGTTGAGCAGGTCTTGCAGCAGATTGAAATCGCGAGGAATTTGGGCGCCGACGGATTCATTATATTCAATTACGATGCAAGATTGGTTGAATATCTCCCGTTCTTAAGCAAGGGAGCAACGGAAACTCCTTAAATTCCAACAATTTGAAAGGAGGACAAGCTTATGTCGGAGAGGAAAGCGAAGATAGCTTTCATCGGCTGCGGAGGACACGCGACATCCTCCCTCTACCCCACAATCCATACTATCCCGATTATAGACCTTGTAGCGGTCTGCGATTTGAAGGAAGAACTGGCGAGGCGAAATGCTCGCTATTTCGGTGCCCTTCGCTGGTATACGGATGTTGACGAGATGCTCTCTAAAGAGGAACTTGATGGCGCGATTATTGTCGGAACACCTCAAATGCATTGCGAAATCGGTAAGAAGTGCCTTGATGCAGGAATACCAATCTTCGTTGAGAAACCCTCAGCCGTCTCCTATGAGGACGCCGTTGACTTAGCCAAGTATGCAGATGAGAAGGGATTATGGGGTGCGGTCGCTTATATGAAACGCTATGCGGTCTGCTATCAGATGGCGAAGGCTATAGCGGAGAGCGAGGAATTCGGAGGTATCCATTTCCTTGAGGCAAGATTCTCAAATGGTCCCTATCCCGCTATTTGGGGAATAGAGGACCCCGCTAAAGCCTTCCTAATAGGGCAAGTGGTTCACATCTTCAACCTCGCCCGCTTCTTCTGTGGCGAGATGCGAGAGCTGTATGCTAAGCTTTATCTCCTGACGCCGAATATGTTCGCTTATGCTATATCCGGTGAATTTGAGAGCGGGGTCCCCTTCGTTATGAATTTAAACGCCCTTGAGGCGAGCGATTGGAAGATAAGCGAGAGGCTCGCTCTCTCGGGAAACGGCTGCTTGCTTGAGGTAACGGATATGCTCCATCTTCGCTACCGTCCGAAAAATCTCCCCTTTAAAGAATTTACCGTCGGCGGAAGAACCCAAACTATTGAATGGAATCCCGAGTGGACGGAATTGTTGGCTACGAAAGCTGAGGGAGCCTTTGGTTATAGGGGTGAGATAGAGGCGTTCGCCCTTGCATGTTTGGGAGAGGGAAAGCCTAAAAGCACCCTTTGGGATGGTGCAAAGGACCTGAAAATTTCCGAGGCGGTTTGGGAAAGCGCCAATTTAAATAAACCAGTGAAATTAAACTTAAAATAGGAGGCGAATGAAATGCTTAAAATCGGAATGGTAGGAGGAGCGAAAGCTTGGCACGCGAGAAGCTTCTCCGAGATGTTCAATGGCTATGATGAGGATTTAGCTCGCAAGCATAATTTCCCCCTTTATAAAACTAAATTGGAGGGAGCAAGGGTAACCCATATTTGGGACCCAGATAGGGAATCAGCTGAACTCATAGCGAAAATCTGCGGAATAGAGAATGTCGTGGAGGATATGGAGGAAATGATTGGTGGAATAGATGGCGTGATAATCGCTGACGATACAACGATGAAGCATCAGAGAAGGGCTATTCCCTTCCTAAAAGCTGGCTTGCCTACATTCGTAGACAAACCCCTTTCACCCTCAATTGAGGAAGCGGAAGAGATTATCAATCTCGCGAGAGAATATAAAGCTCCCTTTATGTCCTGCTCGGCTTTGAGATACGCCAAGGAAGTGGAGGAATTCCTCGCTAAAAAGGAAGAGATAGGTGAGATTTTAACGGGAAATAGCATTTGTAGCGGCGATTTAATCTTCTACGGAATCCACGCGATGGAGCAGTTATATGTGTGCATTGGACAGGGAATAAAGAGCGTTCAGAATGTCGGTGAGGAAGGAAAAGACATAGTGATAATAACGAAAGAAGATGGCAGGAAGTTCGTGCTAACGGTTTATAAGGAGATATCTTATCTATTCCAGATGAATCTATATGGAACGAAGGGTTGGCGAGAGGTAAGGGTTGAGGATAGCGACTATTTCTACTCAAATATGCTGAGGGCATTCCTCAGAATGGTTGAAACGAAGGAACCTCCCTTCCCACCAGAGGAGACGCTGGAGATAATAAAGACGCTCGTCCTCGCGCGCCAATCTGCCCAGAAGAAAGGCGAGATAATCTATCTCTAACTGAATTTACAAAGAAAATAAGCGAAAGAGCGACTGTTTCGCCTCGCCGCCGGGGAAAATTTTCCCATATCACTTCCCCTTCTCTATCAGAAGCACCCAGTCGCCATCGCCTGGCGAAGTGAAATAATGGGCTCTATCCCCTTTGAACATCCCCTCACCTTTAAAAATCCCCTCCCTCGGATTAAACCAGCGATAGCGGAAAAGACCCGAACTTCCCAACTTCAACCGAATCCTTCCTCCATAGGGCAAGTAAACGACATAGCTTTCACCAGCCTCACCTAAAGCGAAAGCCATCCCCTTTACCACCACCTCGTCCATCGGCTTCATTTTCCAAAACTCCACTCCCTTCCCTATCTGAGCTATATATCCCATCTGCTTATAAACCCTTTCCCTAAGAGGATTCAACGCCCCTCCACCTGTTTGCGGTGATAAGGCGCTATCCAGGAAATCAAAATGCCCACCGCTTACGAAAGCAGTCCAAAAAGCCCTCCTTATCACATCCTCCTCCGGTTCCCCTATCCCATCCGTATCCATAATGAGAGGCTGATTGAACTTCTCATAAGCCTTCCTAAAACCATCTTTCAAAGCTTTAAGATTCCAAACCTTTATCCCCGCGCCATCGTGATTAGGCATATCCAATGGCATAACCAAATGCCTTATCCTCCGCCCCTTTTCCTTCTCCTTGATATATCTCCCCATCTCCTCCTCCCACTCCCTGTCATAATAGTTCTCATTCGCTACCTCAAAGAAGATGTTCTCATAAGGCGCGCAAACCTCCAGCAGCTTATCAATGAACCTTCTCTGATAAGCCACTATCTTCTCATCTTTCAAGCTACAGAATTCCAACCCCTTCCCATCGCCGTTCTTATCTGCATTCACCCCATTCACATTATTCGCCCCATTGAAGCAGTGCCTATCCCAGTGCCCCCCTGAGTTCTTTAAACACCAAGCATCAAATATCACCAGCTGAAGATAAATCCCCTCCTTCCTCGCTGACTCCAAAACATCTTTTAGATGTTTGAAGAAAAATTGATTGAATTTATCAAGGTTGAACTTCGGTCTCCCATCCTTAGCCAACCCCGGACCCGTCCGTTCATAGGGGCAGAGCCAATTCTCCTCCTCCCATCCCCACATAACCCAAACACGGGCGAAATTGAGGGAATTATCTTTAAGACGACGGAAGAAGGATTTATAATCAAATGTGGGGTCAGAAAAGATATCCCAAACATAAAGACCGGTTAAAAGAAGGGGCTTTCCCTTTGGGTCAGCGAAATAATGGGGATTTTGGGGAAGAATGGATAAAGCTCCCCTGGGGTAAGAGGGAATAACTGTCAACGAGAGAATAAAAGATATAAACAAGAAGTTTATCCTTTTCATCTTTTCACCTCCAAGCTTTCACAATCCATAACTTTCCCAGTAAGTGAGAGACTCCTTCCTGAGAAGTTTCGCAGCCACTATCCCCGCCGCACCAGCTGCAAGGAAGAATTCCCTATCCTCCTCCAATCCCCTACCCATCGTCTTAACGCTTATCTCATGCTCCCTTAAAAGCGTTAGGGCAGGCTCTCCATCCTCAACAACAACTCTATGCCTCCCAATGATATTTGAACCCGTGAGATAATCCTTCAAGAGAAGCATCTTATCCTTGGGCAAGATGGGAAGAGGGACGATAGCGGAAACCAAAGACAAATCACCGAGGATGGCACGCGAATGATGGGAGAGACCGAAATGCCTCAATCTCTCCTCGGCGAAACTTATCCTCAAACAAGCGATTGGCATCCCGCCCAGAGTATAAGCCGCGTTCAGAGCTATCACCTGGTCTATTCCCGAGAAGCCGAGCCGCGTCCGCGTTCCCACATTGCCCGGTCCCTGAGAAACTATCACGATGTTGGCTCCCGCCACTTTATGGGCAATCGCTAAAGCGGAATATATATTGACCGCCTCATAATCCCCACCGAAGGCTTGCCCACAGGTTATAGTTGCGTCTATGAATCCCTCCTTCTTTAAAGCATAAACCAGGTCGCTCAAGGGAAGTGGGAGGCAAGCGGAATCCGTCATTATGTAGGCGATTTTAGCCTGTGGATGTTTATACCTCGCCCCAGCGGCAACACCCGCTATCTGGCTATGAAGGATGCAACAAACCACAGGAATGTGTCGGAGGCTCTTGAAGGAATCAAACGCCTCCCTCATTGGATTCCCTTCTTCCTCCGTTGATAAAACAGCGAACTGAAGAGGAGTATAGCGAAGCTTCATTATGTGTCCCTTATCCTGATGGGTAAAGGAGGGCTTGCTCAGATTGGCGACGACGAAATGATAACCACCAGTCCCAAGGGCAAGCTCCACAGCCGTCGTGTTCAAAAGAACCCTATCCCCCACTTTAACAGTTCCCATTAAATGGGGAAAATTATACGCTTTCTCCTTTCTTTTCCCTATCTCAACCTCTATCTCTTGAAGATTCTCCCTCTCTTTTATGATTGAGAGAACCTTCCCTCTTTTAAGGAATATCGTCGGCAAAGAGGCTTTATTCCTCCTTCAAACTCAAAGTGTTTCCTTAAACCATTCCACCGTGAGGTTTATGACCTCGTCTTCCCATTCCGGCGAGGAGAAGGTGTGGTCAGCGCCCTTGACGATATGAAGCTTCGCCTTTCCTTCCTTACGCTCTTTCAATCTCTCATAGCATTCCTCCGCTTGGGAGTAGGGGATGAAATCAGCCTCTCCGTGAACGAGAAGAACAGCGCCAGGGAATTTTACTATTTCCTCTATGGGGTCGATTTGAGGGAGTATCTCAAAGAATCTCCTCCCAACCTTATTTCCTCCCATGTTTATGTAGCCGAACTTCTCCAAGGATTCCTTGACATCCGGTGTGAGAATTGCCGAGAGGTCCTGTTTCGGCTTATAAGCCGCGGACCAGAGAACAACCGATTTGAGGAGATTCTTTACCCTACCCGCAAGGCAGGCGGAAACGCAACCTCCCATACTTAGCCCCACGATGCCAACTCTATTGTAGTCCACGAAATCCTGCATAAGAAGGAAATGAAGGGCGGTATATGCGTCGGAGATTTCCTCCTCAATCGTCATATCCTCAAATTTACCTTCGCTTTCTCCCGAGCCTCGGAAGTCAAAACGCAGGACAGAGATACCATTTTCCGCTAATCTCCTCGCCGTTTTCACGAAGAGAAAATGGGCTTCCATCCTCTGACCGGTGAAGCCATGGCACATCACAACAGCAGGAGTCTTCTCTCCCGCGATGTGCAACATACCAACAATGCGCTCATTCTTGTTATAGAAGGAAACGAACTCTTCCCTCATAGTAATGACATTATAAAAATTAGCAGGGATTAACGCAAGGAGTAATGAGGCAACTTTTCTCTCATCGCAAGGAGCGAAGCGACTAAACAATCACCAAAACCCCTTGACCTCAATCCACCTTTATCTTTTAATAAATAAAAGATTTCCCTGAAAGGAGGACTGAAATGAAAAAGAACTTATTCTTCCTTGCCTCATCACTTCTCGTCCTTCCCTCCCTTTCCCAGGGAGAGAAGATAAACCTCTGGATAGACACCGACATAGGAAGCGACATAGATGACGCCTTAGCCATATCCTTCGCTATATGTCGTCCCGAGTTCAACATCGTGGGGATAAGCGTCGTTGACGACCCCAATGAGAAGAGAGTTGCCACTCTCCAATGGCTTCTTCAGAAGTGGGGCAGGGAGGACATACCGATATATAGAGGCTGGGGGAAGCCGATATTATGGGGAGGAGGACCGCGCAGGGGCGATGCAAGCCTGACATATCCGCGTGAGCCGGATGGGAAATACAAGGGAGAAGTGAGGGATAATGCTCCCCAGGGAATCCTTTCCGCAATAAAGAAATACGATGGCAATCTCGTTCTCCTCACGATTGGAGCCATGTCAAACGCTGCCGTAGCCTATCTTTCCGACCCCCAAACATTCAAGAAACTGAAAAAATATGTTGCAATGGCGGGATGTTTTAATAAACCCTATGTGGAATACAATGTTATAAGGGACCCTTATGCTGGGGAAGTGATAATGGAATCGGGGATAAAGCCGGTATTCGTTGGCTTAGATGTTACCATGCGTTGTCCATTAAGCAGGGAGGGGCAAGCGAAGATAAAAGCGAAGCATCCATTTCTTGGCGAGTTAGTGGAGGATTTTCTCCGAAAAGCGGGATGGGCTGACGGAACGCCCATTCTCCATGACCCCCTTGCCTGCGCCATTATCTTGGATGAGAGCTTAGTCAAGAAAGAGGAAAGGAGCTTAGCGGTAGAGCTGGAGGGGGGTTATACGAAGGGGATGATAGTGGGGACGAGCGGGGAGCCCAACGCCGAAGTTTGCGTAGATGTGGATGTAGAGAGATTTCTCAATCTCTTCGTAGAGACATTGAGCAAGTAACAGGGCAATGAGCTGAAGATTTCCAAAGATCGCGAGAAAATTCGTAACACCATTTGGTTTTATTTCAAAAATGTAAACCTCAATTTTGTGATTTTAGAGGATTTTTGATGATATTTAATGATATAAGACAAAAATATAGCTTTAATTAGGTAATTGTCTTTCAACTTGTTGATATTTGCAAATATTAAAGGGATTTTTTAAAAATCAATTTCCAAAGACCTCCTAAGGGAAAATGCGTTATCGGGGATTTTTGGAAAATAGGGAAAAATTGAGTTAGAGAAAAGTAAAGGGAGAGAGGGAAAAAGATTGAAGAAAAGAATTTCTAAAAGAAAATAGTTGCATAATATATATTTGATGATATAATTAATAAAAGAAGATTGAAAATAAATAAAAATAACAGTGTGAAAACTGGGTCTCAATCGAACCATAGTGGAATGGAAATCACTCCTCAAACTGCCCCGAAAGGGGACAGTAAGGAAACTGTCTCAATCGAACCATAGTGGAATGGAAATTGATACGCTCTTCCCTATGTGGACATTGCCTTTTACAACGAGTCTCAATCGAACCATAGTGGAATGGAAATGATTTTCTTTTCCTCTATTCCTTTGCTAAGGTCAAAGTGTCTCAATCGAACCATAGTGGAATGGAAATCATCGTATTCAAAAAGACACTTCATATACCACTTCCCATACTTGTCTCAATCGAACCATAGTGGAATGGAAATAGGTCCATCTCATAATCAAGTTGGTCCTTCTCGTAGCGTCTCAATCGAACCATAGTGGAATGGAAATCTGCACTTATATATGGAATAAATTGCGTCTCGCCCCGCGTCTCAATCGAACCATAGTGGAATGGAAATCTATGACATCCTTGCTGGTCGAGGCTTGGAATGGCTCATACTCCGGTCTCAATCGAACCATAGTGGAATGGAAATGGGGTAGAAAGTCGCTCACCACTGATGTGGTTCCTCGTCTCAATCGAACCATAGTGGAATGGAAATCAACCATCCAATTCCATATAAACTTTTGCAATTGGATTACGGTCTCAATCGAACCATAGTGGAATGGAAATCAGTAGTTGTGTTGGCTAATCAACTCCTCCTGACAAGTCTCAATCGAACCATAGTGGAATGGAAATTCCAAAGCCACACCCATAACAATGAAACTTGTCCCCAGTCTCAATCGAACCATAGTGGAATGGAAATAGGTAGGATGCCCGCAAGCGCCCCCAGTGCGCCCGCTCCGTCTCAATCGAACCATAGTGGAATGGAAATTGAGCCACCTCCGGGTGGTGGATTATCGCAAGCGCAGATTTGGTCTCAATCGAACCATAGTGGAATGGAAATCTGCGATATACATATCCGCCACAATGTGATGGTCAATATGCTCAAAGTCTCAATCGAACCATAGTGGAATGGAAATAGGGAAAAGTCTGAGGGGGGTGGATAGGGAATATTTGCGTCTCAATCGAACCATAGTGGAATGGAAATTTGAAAAGGAAGATGAAATAGACTTGGAAAGGTATGCATTTCCATTGTCTCAATCGAACCATAGTGGAATGGAAATTATATCCCCTTCGCCTGAGCGAGTGCACGTTTGATGTCGGTCTCAATCGAACCATAGTGGAATGGAAATCCTTTACAGTAATCCTTCAGCTTGAAGATTTGGACACCCAGCAAAGTCTCAATCGAACCATAGTGGAATGGAAATCAATGCCACTCAAACCTCCCCTCCGCCTTTGTCCATGTCTCAATCGAACCATAGTGGAATGGAAAACTTTAAGTGGACGAAAAAAAAGAAAAGGGAGGTTTGGTCTCAATCGAACCATAGTGGAATGGAAAAAAAGCAAGTCAGCGTCAAGTCTTTTTTTCCTTTTCCTCGTCTCAATCGAACCATAGTGGAATGGAAAACTCTACACAATTGCCAGTATACCCCCTCAACTTTTCGTCTCAATCGAATCATTGTGGAATGGAAATACCTCGGGTGCGACTTCCTCAGCAGAAATTGTCCGGGTCTCAATCGAACCATAGTGGAATGGAAATTGCTCAATCATCTGTCTCAACATTCTCTTGGCACTTGTGTCTCAATCGAACCATAGTGGAATGGAAATAAACGCAGTTAGAAATCTCCAGCACCAGATACTCGCTCTGTCTCAATCGAACCATAGTGGAATGGAAAATCAATCTCAAATGGTCTTATGGGGATTTCATCTTGTTGGTCTCAATCGAACCATTGTGGAATGGAAATCTGGTATCTGCACGGATGATCGGGTGCCTGACGCCGTGTCTCAATCGAACCATAGTGGAATGGAAATCATCAAGGACAAACTCCACAGCACTGACTGAAACCAGGTCTCAATCGAACCATAGTGGAATGGAAATAATAAACAACCTCTACCAACTTAGGGGTCTCTTCACACTCCCCGTCTCAATCGAACCATTGTGGAATGGAGATTAGTGTGACCTCATTATGGTATAATATATATAGAGGGGAACTCAGTTAAACGATGGTGGAGTGGTCAGTGTTGGCACGAAAATGTTATAATTATTTATTAGAGGGGTATTAATGGGATTGCGGTGGTGTGGAAGTAAGTATCGCCGGGATATGGTATAAATATATAGAGGGGGCTTAATCGAACCATTTTGGAATATGAACCATTCCCTTTTTCCCCTTTCCCCTTATCGCTTTCCGTGTAGTGAAAGAGGAAAAGGCTCTCAAAGCTCACGAAATCCCTGCCCAACCCTCGCTTTTATTTCTTTATTAGCGAACTGTGTTTTCGTAAGATATTGATTAAATTCTTAAAAAATGGTAAAACTTTCAAATATGAGATTGATGGTTGTCTTCTCTACCCCTAGGGAGATTCTCCTCCCTTGGAATTACTTAGATTGGCTCAGAGGTCTCATCTATCGCCTCATCGGCGCTAAAAGCCAAAACTTCGCCTCTTGGCTCCACCAAGAAGGTGTTAGCCTGAAAAATAAACGCTATAAACCCTTCAACTTCTCCCTCCTCTACCCATCAAATAAAAAAGCTATCAAAAAAGGGCTCCTTGTTAAAGGGGAAATCAAATGGTTCATCTCCTCCCCGGTCCAACTCATATGCCAACTCCTTGCCGAACAACTCCTCCACTTCCCCTCCATTAAACTCGGACCACATGAAGTTGAAATCCTCCAAGTCCTCTCCATCTCCAACCCCTCCTTCCCCCAAACCTCCCATTTCTCCACCCTCTCCCCTATCTCCGTCTCCACAGGATTTAAACAAGGTGAGAAATTCCTCAAAAGATACCTCTCCCCAGATGAGGAACTCTTCCCCAAACTCCTTAAAGATAACCTCTTAAACAAAGCAGAAGCCTTTTGGCTCCCTCCAGGTGAGCTTGATATTGAAGTTAAGCCCCCCTTCCGCTCCCGTCTCTTCAAAATCAAGGGAATAGATGTGCGCGGCTGGGATATGGAACTAATCATTAGAGGAGATAACCACCTCATTAATCTCGCCTATGATGTCGGCTTAGGAGAGCACAACGCCTGCGGTTTCGGTATGCTCTCCTTTAAACAAGATTTACCAGGGGGTGAATCCCTTGCAAATCACCATCCCATTTTATAACGACCCCTACCTTGATAACGCCCTCCTTTACTTCCATAAGCTCTTAGATGACCTTCATCAACAATTTCCCGATGCCGTTGATACCCAACTCAACGCTTATGGCTTGGATATCGCTGTCCTTAACAGAGAGCGTTTCATAGAAGTTTTGGAAAATTCAATCAAGCAGATAACAGAAACAAATCTTCAATTCACTCGGGAAGACAAACGAGGTGGAACAAAGGTTCAAAAATGGAAGCATTACCTTCCCTTCCGCCCACAACCTCCTGCCCAATTCCCCCTCACATATAGGGAAGAGGAAAGAAGGGAACTCTTAGAGAAGGCTTTCCCCTCCGAACAACCTCGGGGCAAAAATACCTGTTTTCTCTGCGGGGGATTCCCCGCCCAAGTTGAACTCACGCAGGGGATTTATCCTTTCGTTACTAAAGCAGCCTCCCTCACCACTTCCGTTTATCTCGTTAAGCGAGGCAAAAAGACCTATTATTCCGTTTGCCCCCTCTGCTATCTGATAGCCAGCCTCGGCTGGGCTGACCCTTCCCTCCCTTATAGAAGCAGGGTTGAGATTGCCCCTAAACAAACTGTTTCCTTCCTCTGGCTTCCTTATCCCGCTTCCTCTCCCTACAAGCTCCAAAGCCTTAAAAACCGCCTATCAACCGAGCTCGCCCGTTCTGAAGAGACTTCCAATGTCAAGCTCCCAACCCTTCATTCCCCACCCTCTCGCTTCTCCCTTCTCCTCACTTTCCTTGAGAACTTACTGCAGAAGGTTGCCGAAAGAGAAGTAAAGAGCCTGCAAGAAGTGGCGCTAATCATCCCAGAGGAATGGTGGCTGCTTCGTATCCCGGAAGGAAGTGGAATGAAGAATGTGGACTTTCAAGGTTTTTACATCTCAAAGAAGGTAAAAGATGCCTTGGTTGAGTGCGTTCAATCTGACCTCAAACCCTATAGCGATTTGTTAGGTTTGATTGTGTTGAGGAATGTAGGAGAAGGTAAATTTAATACGGAAAATGGGAAACTCACGAATAACTTGAGGGAAGAACTTTCCCGCAGTTTTCTTCAGGATGATTACACTTCCTTCGCGCGCCGCCTACAGCCCAATCCTCGCTGGATACCCTTCGTTCCCAAAAATCTTGAGACTAATTTATTCAATTTTATAAAAATATGGAGGTGTAATGAAATGCTCACTGAACATGAATTGGAGATTCTGCGGAAAGCAGGGCGAACGATAGCCCTTATAAGCGACCTCCGCAACAAGCCCTCCGTCCTCTATAACTTTTTGGATAGGGTTAGAACCAGCTCCGATTTGCTCAGCTCCTTGAAAGAAATAGGGCATCTACTCGCTGGAATAGACTTCGCTGAAACTAAGGCACAATTTCTTTCCCCCGATTCCCTTAGCGAGCTGGTTAATATGGTGAACAAAAAGGAAACGATATTTCAAGACCTACTAAGCACGCTTGGCATATTCATAAGCGTGGAATATGCCAAAATGAAATTACAAGAAAGGAGGAAGACACAAGATGAGAAATGATTTGAAAGCGGTAAGTTTGGTGTGGCTCTCCAAGACCGGCTTGACCAACCTCAACTCCGGCGAGGGCGGGAGCCAGCTGATTGACATCAAGAGATATCGCTGGCAAGGAAAAGAGTATCCCTATGTCAGCGGTCAGGCGATGCGCTTCTATCTGAAGGAAGCAATTCGCCGAGAAGTCCCTTCTTCCTCCGTTTGCACGCCCAACGATATAGGGGAAACCTGCAGAGATGTAAGAAATTGCATCCTCTGCGACCTCTTCGGCTATATGGGGGTTATAAGAAGAGAAGCAGGCAAGAGAGGAGGAGCGGACATTCGCCTTTCACCCGTCAAAGTATCCCCAGCAATGGGTCTCCTCCCCTATGATGAAAACGCAGTTGTTGATTTCCTCACCCGCAGGCATAGACTGCAAGAAGGTCAACTTGAGGGGGACATCGTTAATGTTGAACTTGCCGTCAACATCTATAAGGCAGGCGTCTGCGTTGATTTGCTCAGGCTGGGTAGAATAGAGGAACTGAAAAGAGGAGAAGACGACATAAATAGAATTGAATTCAAGGAAGTCGTCCCAGAGGAGGAAAGGAAACAACGCCTAAGCCTCTTGCTTTCAGCAATCGCGGATTTCTCCGATTATTCAAAGCAGGCTCGCCTCCTCACCGACTTCACTCCCGATATCCTACTTGCCGCCGCTCAAAACAACTACTCCCATCGCCTGCAGAAAGCACTCTCCCTTGAGAATGACTGCAAACTAAACCTCACTGTGCTCCAGCAGATAATCAGAGAAGTCAAGAAGGAAAGTCTGAAGATTTTCGCCGGTCTTCTTGACGGTGTAATAACCAACGGAGACGAGGTAAAAGAGCTCCTTAAAGAAGAAGGCGTTGAGCTACTGGATACACCAAGGGAAGCTTTGGAAAGCCTGAAGAATTTCATTCTCTAGGATGCTGGGCGCTAAGGTAGAGCTAACCCTTCCCTATTTCGCCTGCTTCCGCCATCCAAAATCCACATCCCTCGTCCTCACCCACCCAATTCCTCCTTTCACCACCATCATAGGAATGCTGGGTAACGCCAAGGGAATCTACCTGACGGAGTATCCCCAATTCGCCGAGGAAGCGGAAAAGCTCCTCCTGATGAACATAAGACCACTGGAATTGGACAAATGCCAAAGAGAGTTGGCTAAGCTCCTCAAATTGAAAAAAGAGGAAAGGAGAGCGGGAAGGATAACCTCCTTCCCCTCCTCCCCTATGTATCGCTACTTCCTCGTCCGCCCCTCTTATATGCTCTACATAGCGAGCGAAAAAGAAGACTTCCTTCGGGATTTGCTCTCCTCCCTCCGCAATCCATTCCGCCCCCTCTACCTTGGTCAATCCGACGATATGGTTATCGTGGATGTGGTATGGGAGGGAGAAGTGAAAAAGGGGGAAGGAAGAGAAGTTTGGGGCTTGATTTTTGGCATATATGAGGGATGCGAATATATAGCCTACCCTTTGACCTATGTGGAGAAAGAAAAACCTCCCATCTTCTCCCTTCCCCAACGCTTCCCTTTCACCCTCAACTTCCCTTTGGAGCTCTATTTCTTCAATAACGAAGGCGTCCCCCTATACAATAGAGTAGCCATCCAATCCCGATAAATGTATCCTAAAGAACTTCTCGGCAAAAGGAGAGAGGATGGCTCCTCTCAATCCCTTGAGGAGCACACAAATGCCTGTTTGAGCATTTTGGAAGAGCTCCTAAATCGTCCCACATTCGCCAGCTTTTGCCACCGCTGGAAAATTGATGTTGAGTTAGCCAAGGACAACCTGCGTTGGGCAGTGCGTCTCCACGATGTCGGTAAGGCGAGTGAACAGTTTCAGCGGGCGATAAAAGAAAACAAACAATCACCTGTATCCCATCGTCTCATCGCCCTCCCCATAGCGTATGATAAGTTGAAAAAGGCTAACCTAAAAGATGTTTTCGGAGGCGATGAACCCCTACTCATCCTTTGCCTCATTCTCGCCCATCATTCTTGCCTTCATTCCGATGTCTTCTCCTCCGAGCCGGATATTAAAATAGTAATCCACCCCTCTCTATCTGTTCCCTCTTTTTGTCTTGGAGAAGCCAAGAAGATGGTCCTTGCCCTACAGGAGATGATAAATAAAAAATGCAAGGAAGAGGGAGAGGTGAAGATAAAAAGCGTTTTCACCTATTTTCTTTCCCTCCTCAAGTTGAGCGATTGGCTTGCAAGCAAGGCTTTTTCCCTTGGAGAGGAGGTAAAGGCGCCATCCTTTAAGCCCCCTTCCATTGAGGAAATCTTAAGAGGAAGAAGAGCTTATCCATTCCAAGAGAAATTATCTGCCTCCAAAGAGAAATACATCGTTTTGCGTGCTCCCTGCGGGAGAGGCAAAACGGAAGCTGCCCTCCTCTGGTTTCGCAACCTTTGGGAAAACGGAACGGTTGAGCGACTCATCTTCGCTATGCCTACTCAAGTTACATCAAATGCTATGCGGGAAAGGTTGGGAGAGCTCTTCGGCGATGAAGCTGTAGCCCTCTATCACGGAAGAAGCCTATTGGAGCAGGCTGAACTGCAAAAACTCAAGCTTGGAACAGAACAAGAGGTCCTAAATGAAGAGCTCCTTCCATTTTTGAGGGAAGAAAATCTTTGGGGTGAGGTTATGGGGAAGCCAGTAGTCGTGACCACCGTGGACCATATACTCTTCTCCTTTGTTCACGGATTTCCTCAATCCGATTTCGCCTTCGGAAACCTTCAAACATCAGCGATAGTATTTGATGAAATCCATGCTTACGACTATTTGATGCTCGCCAATTTAAGGGAATCTTTCCGCCTTCTTAGGAAAATGCAAATACCACATCTCATAATGAGCGCCACCCTTCCTGAATTCCTCCTCAAAGAATTGGACCTGAAGGATTATCCGTTAATTGAGGATGAGGAAGGAAACGAAATCGTTCGCTTCACATTGAAAAAGAAGAACGATTTTTTGATTGACGAGGAAGGCAATCTCAACGACAGTGTCTTGGAGGAGATAAAAAAGAGGACGGAAAGTGGAGAAAAGCAATTTCTCATATTTAACACGGTCAGAAGGGCTCAAAGTGCCTATCGTCAATTGAGAAATGAGGATTTACCCTGCCTTCTCATCCATTCTCGCTTCACCTATGCCCACAGGAGAAGGAAGGAACGAGAGATAATAAAAAGATTAAAGAGCGATGAGCCCTTCGTGTTGGTAGCTACTCAAGTGATAGAGGTGAGTTTAGATATCTCATCCCAAGCGATGTTCACAGAATTAGCTCCAATAGATGGCGTTGTTCAAAGGGCTGGAAGATTGAATAGAAGGGGGGACAAGGGAGATTACTATCTCTATGTTTTTCGCCCTCCAGATTTCAATCCTTATAAAGAAAGGAAAAATATTATGGAGAGGAGTTGGGAGCTGTTGGAGGAGAAAGCTTTCTCTCAGGGGGAGCTTATTGAAATAACATCAATGGCATACGAAGATGAAAAATTGAATATTCGCTCTCCACTTCCCGAGCTGTTTCGCGAGACGGTGGTATTTGGGCACAGTCCTGAGGAGATCAGATTCAATGAAGAGGAAGGAAGGGCTTTCAAAACCCGAGATATACATTGTCCCACTATTGATGTTGTTCCCTGGGATGTCATCGCGCAATGTAAAGGGGAATTAGACATAAGCTTTGTTCTCCGGCATCTCGTCCCCGTTCCCATTTGGTGGATAGCTTATAGCGAGAAGGAAGGGAAAGGATTGTTCAACAAATTAGAAGTGAGGGGGAAGATTTTTCTCGTTTGCGGGCTGCCTTATAATGAGGAAATAGGATTCGCGGAGGAAGAACTGAAAGAGTTTGAAAGAAGGGAGGGAATATTGATAGATTGAAAGGATTAACACAAGAGGAATTAGAGGAACTGAGGATAGGTGGGTTGATGGTAAATTATTTATTGATATGCCCTCGTAAACTATGGCTATACAGCAAGGGGATAAGGATGGAACATACCTTAACTCACCTAAGGGAAAATGCGTTATCGGAGATTTTTGGAAAATAGGGAGAAATTGAGTTAGAGAAAAGTAAAGGGAGAGAGGGAAAAAGATTGAAGAAAAGAATTTGTAAAAGAAAATAGTTGCATAATATATATTTGATGATATAATTAATAAAAGAAGATTGAAAATAAATAAAAATAACAGTGTGAAAACTGGGTCTCAATCGAACCATAGTGGAATGGAAATCGTAGCCTCATCGCCAACGTCATACCCAACTGTATAGTCTCAATCGAACCATAGTGGAATGGAAATTTATAATCAAAAATTCTAAAATTGGCAATTTACAAAAGTCTCAATCGAACCATAGTGGAATGGAAATAGCCCCCCGGATGGCTGTTCGGAGTCGCATCCACGGTCTCAATCGAACCATAGTGGAATGGAAATTCTACCATTGCCCCAAATACTAAAATAAATCCAATTAAGTTTAAGTCTCAATCGAACCATAGTGGAATGGAAATGAGCTCACCAGAATGACGAAATTATGTGAAAGAAACGGTCTCAATCGAACCATAGTGGAATGGAAATTTTGTCTGCGAATAACTGAATCAGCTTCGCAAACGGCTTGTCTCAATCGAACCATAGTGGAATGGAAATGTCTTATACCACTCGGGGACGGCAGACGGCTCTGTGTGTCTCAATCGAACCATAGTGGAATGGAAATTTATCCCAAAATATTATTTCCACAACCTGGGGAGGGTCTCAATCGAACCATAGTGGAATGGAAATTATCGTCTTGCTACCAAGTCAAGTTGGTACTCCAGGGTCTCAATCGAACCATAGTGGAATGGAAATAGGGGTATAGGAAATACCACCCCATTCTCCGCTTTGTCCAGTCTCAATCGAACCATAGTGGAATGGAAATTCCACCGTGGTGCCTGAACCGATGGTAGCAATGAAGAGTCTCAATCGAACCATAGTGGAATGGAAATCCGATTGCTTTGTAAATTCTCACCCCATCCACCCTTACCCTTTGCCCGTCTCAATCGAACCATAGTGGAATGGAAATCTCACGAGCGAGAAGTATCAAAGCGGATATCCAGCCGTCTCAATCGAACCATAGTGGAGTGGTAAGCTCTTTTGAACAATTTTGGAGAGTAAAGTTTTAAAAAAGTTGCACTACTTTTTGTGTTTTTGGTATAATCTAAAAAATATCTATGGAGGTGAATGTGTGAATAGTTTATCGCCTGAGGAGGAAAGACTTGCCCTCACCCTCGCCTCCCTATTACATGACATCGGTAAGTTAGTCCAAAGAGCTAACGATGAACCATCTGCTAAAAAACACGAAGAGTGGGGCGCTGATTGGCTCTCCGCCACCAACTTCCACCCAAGTCTCTTACCCCCTAATCTTAAAAATTATGTTGAAAGACTTATCTATAACCACCACTCCTCCTCCCCCTACCCAGCCCTGGAGAAAACCCTCTCCCTCCTCCGCCAAGCCGACCAACTGAGCGCCCAAGAACGCCTAGAAAAAGAGGACATCTCCGCTGGTGAACAAGGAAAATGGGAAAGGAAAACTCCACTCCGCTCCATCCTCTCGGAAATCCACCTCCAAGACAAACAATCTCCCAACCCCTCCTACTGGTCTGTCCAACCCCTCACACCTTCTTTCCTCTACCCTAAAACAAACAAAGAAGCAGCTTCCGCTGAAACATCTCAATATAAGCTAATCCTCAATAAACTCAATTCAAGAATCCCCACCATCACCTCCATCCCCTCTCTCCTATCCCTCTTAGAGGAACTCCTAACCTTCATCCCCTCAGAAACGATAATTGTATTGTCCCAGGACGAAATCAACCCAGAAAATGAGCCCGATATCTCCCTCTACGACCACCTTAAACTCACCTGCGCCCTCGCCCTCTCCCTCTACGACTCCCAAGATAATGGCTTCCTCTACCTAAGAGGCGATTTATCCGGCGTCCAAAAGTTCATCTATACAATCACATCAAAAGGAGCTCTCAAAAGCCTCAGGGCTCGCTCCCTCTACATTGAGCTCCTCTCCCACCACATCGCCGCCCTGCTCTTGGAACAGTTCAACCTTCCCCCATCTAACCTCATCTTCTGCGGAGGCGCTCAATTTGAAATCCTCCTCCCCAATAAACCCGATGCGGAAAATCTCCTCTCAAAGCTTAGGAATTCCCTCAACAAATGGCTGTGGGACATGTTCGCTGGAAGGCTCTATTTAGCCCTCCAATGGGTTCCCCTCTCCCCTCAGGACTTGAATAGCCAACCTTTGCTCCAAAAAAGAAAGGAGCTCTTCTCGCGCTTGGAAATGGATAAAAACCGTAAATTCTTCAATTTGAAAGAGGAGCTCTTTAAGCCCATTGAGGTCAATAAAGGTAAATGTGAGGCTTGCGAGGGCACCTTTTACGAATGCGATGTGTGTAAAGCTCCATCCGAGATATACAAGGAAATAGAGGAAGGAGTCCATCTCTGTCCCCTCTGCTATACCCTCTTCCAACTTGGCGGCGCTATCCCTAAAATAAAAGAACCCTGCTTCGTCGCCCATCCTCAGGGCGATATCCCTTTACCCGATGCCCGCTATAAGTTGATTGATAGAAGAGAGTTGAATTCCTATCTTTCTCGAGCCGATAGGATATTCTTGATAAACGCCAAGCCGGACAATTTGCCCTTCCACCCCCATACCTATTTCCTTACCCTCGCGCGTTACGCCAGTAAGGACGAGAATGGCGATGTTAGGGATTTTGATGGATTCGCTCAGGCAGGCATTGGTGCCTCAAGGATTGGCGTACTCAGGTTAGATGTTGACCATTTGGGAATGATTTTCGGCGCTGGAATTCCAGAGAATCGCTATTCCTTCTCCCGAGTTGCCACGCTTTCCCGCTTTCTCACCATTTTCTTTAAATCATATATTGACGATATATTAAAGGGAAAGGAAGTAGCGGTTGTTTATTCTGGCGGGGATGATGCGTTCATAGTTGGAGCTTGGAACGATGTTTTAGAGAGCGCATTTGAAATTCAAGAAAAGTTCTCCTCTTTCACTCAAAACCCCTCATTCACAATTTCCGCAGGCTATCTCGTTTGCGACCCCAAGGAGCCACTTTATCAAATTGCGAAGATGAGCGGGGATATGGAGGAATCGGCGAAGGATTCGGGAAGAAATAGGTTCTCATTCTTCCAGAAAAGAGAGAATGAGCCCCTTTGGGAGGATTGCTTTAAGATAAAGGGATGGAAGGAGGAATTTCTCAGAGACTTCGCTGAATTAAAAGATGGTCATTATGAGCTCGTGCTTCCCCGCTCCTTCCTATATAGGCTTTTGGAAATTAGCAGGAGCTGGGAAAAGGAAAAGAGCATATATCCCTATATTTATCTCGTCTATATAGTTGGAAGGATAAGGGAGAGCTTTAAGAAAAACGATTTGGAAGATAAATGGCATAAATTCACTGTCTCCACTTTGTTGGAGGCGGAAAACATGCCCTTCTTCCCTTATTTAGTTTATTGGATAGACTTATTGATAAGAGAAAAAGGAGGTGCAAGTTAAATGAATTCTGAGAGAAGGGAAGAAGCCCAGCAAAAAGACCATAGAGTTTATAAGAGCTGTAAGGAATTCCTCCATCGTCTTCCAAGTTTGAAGGAAGCCCAAAACAAGGAGTTGCTGGACCATGTTAACAAAATAGGCGAGGTTTTAGCGAAAAAAGTGAGGATGTCCCAGCTGAGAAGGGTTTTGGATGCCTTTGAAAAGATTAGGTCAGCAGTCAGGACTCGTAAGGGGAGTATAGATATAAGTCAGGAAGTTCAGCTATTGAAGATTCACCTTGCATATGCAGCAGGGAGGCAGAATAAACTCAAGCCTCTTCATGAAGTGCTAAGTAGGGCGATTGACAAGGTTCAGGATTTGGATGATTTTAAAAAGCTCTCTCAATTCATTGAGGGGCTTGTTGCTTACCATAAGTTTCATGGAGGTGAAGAGTAGCTATGCAGGGAGAGCGTCCGATTCTCGGCAAGGTTGTCATTGAAGGTAAGATGAAATGTTTAACCGGGCTTCACATAGGGGCGAGGAGGGAGGCTATGAAAATAGGCGGGGTAGATTTGCCAGTTGTGCGCGACCCCATCAGTGAATTCCCCTATGTCCCGGGAAGCTCCCTCAAGGGAAAGATGCGTTCCCTCTTGGAGAGGAAAATGAAGAAGCCAATAAATAGAAATATTGGACCTAATGATGAACCAGTGATGATACACGCCTGCTCAGATAAGAACTGCGAGATATGTCGTCTCTTCGGCTCCACTCCCATGAAGGATGAAGGAGAAAATATCCCCTCACGCCTCGCCGTGCGAGACCTTTTCCTCACAGATGAGAGCAAGGAGAAATTGGAGGAAATAGAAACGGGGCTTCGCTTTACCGAATGGAAATTTGAGAACGCCATTGATAGGATAACTTCCGCCGCCAATCCTCGCCAAATTGAGAGGGTTCCCGCCGGCTCCTTCTTCAAGCTTGAAATCATCTATACCATTGAGAAAAAGGAAGACTTGAAGGAGGATTTGAAAAATCTCTTCACCGCTATGCGCCTCTTGGAGGACGATTATCTCGGTGGACACGGCTCCCGTGGCTATGGAAAAGTCAAATTTAAGCTCTCAACGATTGAATGTCGCAAGGGAGATTGGTATGCCACGGGGAATGAGGAGTTCAAAAAGCAATGGCAAGTGGAAGATATAGATGGAGCGCTTTCTAAGCTTCAGGAGATAGCCGATTTTATAGCCAGTTCTGATAATGAAAGAATATCTCGTTAAGCTCAAGCCGATTTCCCCCTTCCATATAGGCGAGCCAGGGATAGGATTGGAGGCAACCCAATCCTATGTTCCTGCCGACCTGTTGTTCTCCGCCTTCTGCAACGCATATGGCGCCCTCTTCGGTAAGGACCAGCTTGAATCCCTCTTAAATTCTTTCCTCTCCTCCCCACCGTTCCTCATCTCCTCCGCTTTCCCATTTAACAAAGACATCCTCTTCTTCCCACCTCCCCTCACCACGCCAAGAATCCAAGAAAAGTTCAGAAAAGAGTTGAAGAAACGCAAATTCATCCCCTTGCAAACATTTACACAATGGATAAAAGGGGAAGAAATCTCCTACCCATTTGAGAAATTTGAGCCAGAGGTTGAGGTTCTGCCGAGCGTGGTGCTGGATAGGTTAAACATGAGCTCGCAGATTTACCATCGCTCCGCCCTTTTCTTCCCAGAGGGAAGCGGGCTCTTCTTCCTCCTTCGCCTCCACGCTGAGGAGATGCTGGAGAAATTCAAGGGCGCCCTTCAGCTCTTGGGAGATATGGGAATTGGCGGGGAGCGTTCCCTTGGCTATGGCTACTTCAAAGTGGAAATTGAGGAGAAAAGCCTATTCCCACCTCCCGATTCATCCGCCATCCTCACCCTCAGCCCCGTTGTTCCCGCACCGAGCGAGGAAATAGACCTCGCTAATTGTAGATATAATCTATCCCTGCGGGGCGGATGGACATCTTCAATATTTGAGAGAAGGCAGGGAAGGAGGAAAAGGATTTGGATGTTGAGCGAGGGCTCGGTTTTCTACAAGCCAATTAGAGGGCAATTGGTTGATTTGACGCCGAACGGATTTTCTCACAAAGTCTACCGCTATGCATTTGCTTTCCCCGTGGGGGTGATAATGAGATGATCAGGGTGCATAAATTTAAATTATTGCCTTTGTCGCCAATCCATATCGGCGGGAGGTTTCAGGCGCTCTTCCCCTTTGATTATATAATTCACGATGGGAAATTGTTCGTCATTAGGGAGGGGGAGTTGGGTAAGTTCTTGCAGGAAAAGGGGCTTTTGCCTGATTTCCTAAAAGGATTTGAACAGCCTGGCTTTTCCCTAACAAATTATCTTTCCCACAAAGGGCTTCTTTCTCCTCCCCTTATAGAGAGGATTGCCCTATATTCCTGTGAGCTCGTCTGTCATCTTCCGGCGGGGAGGCAGATGCGTCCCTTCACGAGGGATGCCTATCAGAGACCGTTTATACCGGGAACAGCTATAAAGGGAGCAATGAGAACCTCGTTGTGGTATGATGCTGTGGTGAGAAACAGTGATTTGTTGTGGAAGGTGCGGTCAGCATTAAAGGAGGAAAGGAAAAAAGCAAAAGAGATGGATAACGAATTGGATAAGGATATATTTGAAGATTATCGCTTGGAGAACAAGCAGAGGTCACCCAATACGGATATTTTAAGGGTAATAAAAGTGAGCGATGCGGAACCTTGGGAAAGGGATTCTCTATGTGTGGGAGAAGAGGAGACGCTCGCGAGGGGGAAGCCTCGCCCTAAGATATCTACTTACCTTGAATTCGTGAGAAAGATGCAGGCGACGAAGCTTAATATCTCATTTGATGAATCGCTTTTTGAGCTATTCAAAAGGGCGGGAAATCCTTTGTTCAATAGCTTTGAGGATTTCCTCTCAAAGGTTGACGCCTTCTATCGCAAGGTTGCGGAGGCGGAATTGCAAGAGGGAGAGAAAGTTTCAAAGGGTTTCTATGAATGGCTTTTGAAGGATACGAAGGGAAAGGGTTATTTATTGAGGATAGGATGGGGTGGAGGCTTGCCCTCCACGACGATATGGTTGGCTCTCCCAGAAGATTTAAGGGAAGATATAAGGCAACATTTCTTCAAAAGGAGCCATAGGGAAAGGTTTCCTATGACGAGAAGGTTCTTGAAGAGAAAAGAAAAAGAAAGATATACTTATACTCCGTTCGGCTGGGTGCTTTTGCAGGAAGTGAGATAGACAATGGAAAAGATTTTGGTTTTGACGGTTGGCGGAAGCCCAGAACCCTTGGTCACTGCCATTAACAGGATAAAGCCCGATTTCGTTTTGTTCATCTGCACTGAGGCTGATGGACAAACACAAGGCTCTGATACTACCCTGCCCTCTATTTTAAGTAAAACGGGGGAAATCAAGCACGAAATACTAATGGTCAAACCAGATGACCCCGAGAGTTGTATAAGCAGGATGCTCAACAAGATTGAAGATTTGAAAAGGGATAAACCGGGAGCAGATATAGTAGTGGATTACACAGGAGGGACGAAGACGATGTCCGCCTCTCTTTTCTGGGTTGCCACCCATTTGAATTTAGGAATTTTTTTGACGACGGGGATTAGAAGAAACCTGGTAGCGGTAAAAGAAGGCGAAACAACTTGCAAAATCCATCTTTCCTTCCCTTACTATGAGGAATTGCTCTCGCTAGTTGATTCCCTTCTTAAATATTACCATTATACGAGCGCCGAGGAGAACATTAGTTCCGCCCTCGTAAATTATCATTTTCCCACTGATTTGCGAGAGGATTTAAAGAAGAAACGGAGAATAATCAATGCGTTTAGGCTCTGGGATGCTTATGATTCTATAAATGCTATTATACGTATTGAGCCCTTTAAGAAGGCGTTTTGGAATGATTATGTTTCCTTCTGGGATAGGGTAGCTGCAGATAGGATGATGCTTGAGAAGGATTTCGAGAAGGAAGTTGAGGAAAGGGAAATCACCATCTATTCAAAGGACAAGCATTCCCAATATGCTATTGTTCAGGATTTGCTTTTGAACGCGGAGCGCTGTGCGGTGAGGGGAAGATTTGATGATGCAACTGCGAGGCTTTACAGGGCTATGGAGGCGCTTGCTCAGCTTAGGTTGTTGCTGTGTCATGAGATAAAAGCTTGGGATGTGGATATAGAGAAAATTCCAAAAAAATTGAAGGAAACATATGAGAAAAAGAGAAAGGACGGGAAGATAAAGCTCGGATTGGTGGAGGATTACGAGTTGCTCTGTGAGTTAGGTGATGAGGTAGGAAAGTTTTTCAAGGGAAGCGAGGATGATTTGAAGGATGCGTTGAGGTGGCGAAATCAGAGCATTCTCGCCCACGGATTCAGGAGCATTAAAAAGGAGGAATATGATACGATAATCAAGGCAAGGATAGAGGGCTTTATAAAGCACTGTTTGAAAGAGATATTGAAAGGAGGATACAAAGAGCCGAAGCAGTTGCCGAACAGTTTAGAGGAGATAAATAGGCTTTTATCCTCAGCAGGTGTGTGAGGTTTAAAGGGGAGGATTATAACAGATATCCAGAGAAGTAAAGACCACAAATAAGCGATGTGCAGGCAGAAAAATTTCCAAAGATCGCGAGAAAATTCGTAACACCATTTGGTTTTATTTCAAAAATGTAAACCTCAATTTTGTGATTTTAGAGGATTTTTGATGATATTTAATGATATAAGACAAAAATATAGCTTTAATTAGGTAATTGTCTTTCAACTTGTTGATATATGCAAATATTAAAGGGATTTTTTAAAAATCAATTTCCAAAGACCTCCTAAGGGAAAATGCGTTATCGGAGATTTTTGGAAAATAGGGAAAAATTGAGTTAGAGAAAAGTAAAGGGAGAGAGGGAAAAAGATTGAAGAGAAGAATTTCTAAAAGAAAATAGTTGCATAATATATATTTGATGATATAATTAATAAAAGAAGATTGAAAATAAATAAAAATAACAGTGTGAAAACTGGGTCTCAATCGGACCATAGTGGAATGGAAATCAGACTTCGTTCGCGGCTTCCACCAGCCGAAGGAACCGTCTCAATCGAACCATAGTGGAATGGAAATTCGCATAGCTGGATATACCGCCTCTCGCCCTCTTCAGGTCAATCGAACCATAATGGAATGGAAATTCCAGCTTCTTCTCTTGAAACTCCTCCCAATTAATCTGTCAATCGAACCATAATGGAATGGAAATAGGACCAACACTCCTAGGAGACGGGTGCCCTGTTCTAGTCTCAATCGAACCATAGTGGAATGGAAATGATGCTCGGATACACGCCAGAAGACGCCGACAGGCTGGCACAGTCTCAATCGAACCATAGTGGAATGGAAATCCCACGCCTTGCGTGAGAGACCTTTTAGTTCCATCTCGTCTCAATCGAACCATAGTGGAATGGAAATAGAGGTTGGGTCATTCTTGTTCACCTCCTTCTTTGCTTGTTTGGTCTCAATCGAACCATAGTGGAATGGAAATGGATAAAGTGTTCAAATAAGTCTGGATAGCCTCATAAGTCTCAATCGAACCATAGTGGAATGG
This sequence comes from bacterium, assembly GCA_014360495.1. NCBI lineage: Bacteria > bacterium. The sequence goes on along the minus strand of JACIXR010000006.1, from coordinate 137,468 downwards.
AAATGCTGGTATTGAACCTGTTGCATTGTAAGTCAATGTTGTCTCAATCGAACCATAGTGGAATGGAAACGTCATTAGGCATAATGAGTTTAGATTTTCCCCGTGGCAGAGGTCTCAATCGAACCATAGTGGAATGGAAACCTGCTCCCGCTGAGGCAAAATAGTCCACCCATCTGGAGGTCTCAATCGAACCATAGTGGAATGGAAACTGTCATACTCTACACGCATCAAAAACACCTCCTTTAGTCTCAATCGAACCATAGTGGAATGGAAATTGTCTTTAATTCTCACATAAATTTGCCCCTTTATTTCTTCTGCCTCGTCTCAATCGAACCATAGTGGAATGGAAATAACGAGGTTAACATTGAGCAGGTTAGGACCTGGGAAATCGGTCTCAATCGAACCATAGTGGAATGGAAATACCCGTGGGCGATGGCGTTGCAGACGGGATGGTATTGTCTCAATCGAACCATAGTGGAATGGAAATATACTCCTGACCATAGTCGCACGCCTTTCTAACAAGAAGTCTCAATCGAACCATAGTGGAATGGAAATCGGGCAAGTCTGCCCAGTGTGTGTCCAACAACCTTCAGTGTCTCAATCGAACCATAGTGGAATGGAAATTTTGCCTTGGCAACCTTGTCAAGTTTCTTTCTTGCTAGTCTCAATCGAACCATAGTGGAATGGAAACAAAGGGGACAGTAAGGAAACTCGGACGCCTTTGAGTGTGTCTCAATCGAACCATAGTGGAATGGAAATTACAAGTTTGTCAACTGCTATTGTCATCATCTTGTCAGTCTCAATCGAACCATAGTGGAATGGAAATAGTAAAAGGCTCTATTTTATAAGGATTTTTCCTGATAGTCTCAATCGAACCATAGTGGAATGGAAAATGGATTGCTGAAATCCGATGAGAAAGACCAAAGTATACAGTCTCAATCGAACCATAGTGGAATGGAAACTATTCAAACTGTATAAATCCTTGTTTCTTAATCATTCGTCTCAATCGAACCATTGTGGAATGGTGATGGGTTGCTTGGATTGTAGGCGTTCGCGCATTTTTAGTTTTTCAAAATCCAACCAGTGCGGAATTTTCTTGTAAAATTGATTATTTCCTCTTTATTCTTTTTCCCTCTTCTCGAAACACTGATTGCGGGAAGTCGTCCGGTTTTGTAAAATTATCCCGTGAATGATGATGAGTAAATCGCTCGCCATCCTCTTACATCTTTTCATCTCTCTCCTCCCTACCCTTCTCGCTCAGCAAAAAGCAAGCGAAGCAAGGGAAAGTCAGGAGATTCTCTGGAAAAACTTCGGTCCCGGTGGAGGAGGCTGGATTCAATCCCTCGCCTTCCACCCTAAAGACCCCAATACAATTTTCCTCGGCTGCGATGTCGGCGGTTTCTATATCTCCACTGACTTCGGCAAACATTTCAAAATCCAAAACAAAGGCTTAACGGATTACTTCGTTGAATGCATCGCCCCCAATCCCCAAAATCCCAACATCATCCTCATCGGCACGCAGGGAGGTATCTTCCGCTCAACCGATAAAGGAAAATCCTGGAAGAAAATCACCCAGGGCTTCCCTCCACCCCAACGCTATTCCTATTCCTCCCCCATATCAGCTATCGCCTTTGACCACCAAAATCCAAACATCGTATACGCGGGAGTAGGACGCCCTCGCCAAGCAAGGGAGGGCGGAAATGCTCAGGGACAGGGCGCCATCTATAAAAGCGAGGACGGAGGCATAAGTTGGAAAAGAATTGACGCTGGACAGCTTCCCTCAGATGCTGTTATAAATGATATTGAGATAAAGCCGGATGATGGGAGGGTGATTCTGGTCGCGACGAATAAGGGGGTCTTTAGAAGCGATGACGGAGGGAAAACCTGGAAGCCATCAAATGATGGGCTTCCTCAACTCTTAGTCCAAGAGCTTGCCTTCGCCCCCTCCCAACCTAACAGGGTCTATCTGACCCTCTTAACGACCGCAAGGGAGGGAGAGAATTGGAACGGAGGCGTCTTTAGAAGCGATGATGCGGGAAGAACTTGGCGGGAATGCGATTCGGGATTGAAGAAGATTGTGGGGAAATCGCTCTACGAACAGAGCAATTATAACGAGCTCGTAGTTGACCCCCAGAACGGGGATATCGTCTATGTGGGCGGGAGGTCCTGGTGGTGCCCCGGCGTTTATAGAAGTAGGGATGGAGGTGAAAGCTGGGAGTGGGTCTCCCGCCCGTCCCCACCAAATAAAAATATGGATTATGGATGGATAGATTTCTGGGGTCCCTCCGTTGAATGCCTCGCTATCTCGCCCGCCGACCCCAAACGCCTCGCCTTCGGAACAAGCGGTCATCTCTTCCTCTCAGACGATGGAGGCGAATCCTGGCATCAAGCTTACTGCATCACCTACCCCGATGGCAGATTCAAGGGCAATGGATTGGAAGTCACCTGCCTCAATTCAATCGTCCCCGACCCCGTGAGGCGCAATCGCCTCTATCTTTGCTATGCTGATATCGGGCTCCTTATAAGCGATGACGGAGGATTGAGCTTCAAGAGAAGCTATAAGGGGATGAAGGGAGAGGGTAATTGCTTTACAGTAGTCGTTGACCCTAAATCTCCGAAGACCATTTGGGCGGGAACAGGTCAATGGGCTTGGAATGAGGGATATTTATGCAAGAGCAACGACGGAGGGAATAGCTGGGAGGTCGTGGGAAATGGTCTGCCGAATGGACAAGTTAAGCAGATTATCCTTGATTTGAAAAGCCCGGTGGGAAAGAGAAGATTGCTCGCGACCGTCAACGGCTATGGTTTCTATGAGTCAACGGATGGAGGGGAAAGCTGGCATAGCATAAATGGAGACCTCCCTCCCGAGGCGGTCAAACAGCCGAGGGGAATTCTCCTTGACCCCAGGAATGGAAAACATATCATCGTAGCATGTGGCGGCTCCCCGAAATTCGCCGGAGTTTATGAGACGAAGGACGGCGGGAAGAGCTGGAAGCTTCTGAATGAAGAAAGGATTTTCGCCAATATTCAGGCGATAATCGCCGACCCGAAGGATTTCTCAAAGCTCTATCTTGCGGTAAGGGAACATTACGAGCAGGCGGAACAAAGAATGTACCCCGGAGGGTTGTTCAAGAGCGTGGACGGAGGGAAGCGATGGGAGAGAATACTTGATTATCATTTCGTTTCCTCAGCCATTGTCAGCCCAACCAACAGCGAAATCATCTATGCCACTACAACCGACCATCCCTACCACGACGATTGCGTCGCGGAGGGCGTCCTCAAAAGCTCGGATGGAGGCAAGACCTGGCGGAAGGTGAACGAAGGGCTCAGCCATCTCAACATCTCCTGCATCTCCATAGACCCATTTGACCCGTCTCGCCTCTATGTCGGCACGGGCGGAAATGGGGCTTTTATAGGAAGGGATTTCGCCATTAAACCTCCTCTTCAGGGTGGATTCTGGCAGATAAGCAAAGTTCAGGCAAAGCAGTTCTTGAGGGATGATGATATCAGAAGAAATGTTAGGGAATTGGCTAAATTGGGGATGAAGTGTCAAATAATCCAATATGCTGGTTGGGAGGTAGAGGGTGCTTTTCAGACTCTCTATCCCTCAAAAATCTATCCTCAAATGGAGGAGTGGAGAGGAAGGGACCCAATAGAGGCTATTCTTAAGGCGGGAGATGAGGCGAAAGGCGAGGTCTATCTCGGGCTTTTCCCCCTACTCACAGACAAGCCAAGCAAGGAGGAATTGAGGAGATGGGAGGAAGAATCCTTCAAGCTGATGGAGGAATTGGTCAAAAGATATGGGAGGCATAGCTCCTTCAAAGGAATCTATCTCCCTCCCGAGGTCCATTATAAATCTGGAATTGCCGTGAGGGATTGGATAGATTTAATCAATCGTTTCGCAGATTTCTCTCGTTCTCGTTCCCTGAAGCTGATTGTTCCCGTGGGGCTGTATCTGCTCTATGAGGGCGGTAAATGGCGCAGGGCGATGCCTGAGCTCCTCGCCCCTTTTTGGCTACCCACAATATCGGAGGCAAGGGCGGATGTCTTTCTTTTGATTGATGGGATAGGGACGGGATTGAGCGATTTTCAGAGCTCGCAGGCTTGTCAGGAGTGGTTGGCGGAGAATTGCAGATTGGCGGGGAAAGAACTTTGGATTGAAGTTGAGGCTTTTGATTCAAGATACAATGCCTGCGATTGGGAGAGATTTAAGCGCCAAATAGATATGGCGTTTCCCTATGGAGACAGAATCGTTGTCTTTGATATCCCCCACTACTTCTCGCCCAAGGGCATAGCCCCGAAAGCGATAGAGCTGTTTGGGGAATATGGGAAATTCTTGGGCAGTTTAGAAATTGAGAAGACGTCCTTTTAATGGAAAGGGTTCGGGTAAAAACGAAACGCAGATGTGAGAGCTTACCGTAGGAAAACATCCTTATCAGTCTGCGAGCCCGCCAAAGGCGGGCGAGGCAATCTCCGCCCCTGTAATAGAGTGCCTTTCTTCGGAGCGGAATAACATTGACATATTACATTTAATATCCCATACTTCTAATGGTTTTAAAAAACGGAGGTGTTCCCACCAACTTGCGTCTTGAAATACTATTACAATCTGAGAGGTCAGTGGAGCTTCCCCTTCACTACAACTACATAGTTCAATCCTTCATATATGCCAATCTTCCCTCAAAATTAGCCGATAAACTTCATAGTGAGGGTTTCCCCTACGAGAAGCGTTGTTTTCGTCTTTTCACCTTCTCCCGCATAATAGCGAAGGCGCGGAGGGAAGGCGATAAACTAATCTTTCCTCCCTCCCTTTATCTCGTCATCTCATCACCCTATCATGAGATGCTTGAGGGATTAGCGGAGACGCTCGTGCGTTTACACACACTGAGGTTAGCTAGGAACGAGCTGTATTTAGAGTGGGTAGGGGTCAAGTTCACGCCCCAGGTAAGGGAGGAAGAGACGATAAGGATGCTATCGCCTATGACGGTTTATTCCACTCTTATGACCGCCACGGGAGGGCGGAAGACATACTATTACAATCCAAGGGAGGAGGAGTTTTCTCGTCTAATAAAGGAGAATTTGATAAAGAAATACAAAGTTATATATGGAGAATACAGAGGGAGTGAGGAATTTATTATTGAGCCGATAAAGGTGGGGAGGGGAGACGAGAAGATAATAAACTACAAAGGGACATGGATAAAGGGGTGGATGGGGATATACAAGATAAGGGGAGAGCCGGAGTTGATAAAGCTTGGTTGGGATGCGGGTTTAGGGGCGAAGAACTCACAGGGATTTGGATGTTTTGAGATATTGAGAGAGGAAGGGGGATTTCGTCGGTCGCGAGTAGCGAGAAAACCCTTGGAGACCGACGACAATTTCAGCGATTATCCTTGACAATTTAAAATTTGAGATGGAAAAATAATAGGGAAATTCCCCAAAATTGCTTTCAAAATAGCAAAAATACTTGCCAAAATATCGCATATTTACTATAAATATAGACAAACCAACGGGTTTGAAGCCTACCTATAAGGGATTGAAACTGTGAACCACCCGCTTTGTCCACCTGGCGAAGTTCCGTTTGAAGCCTACCTATAAGGGATTGAAACGACCAGGCTGACAAAGAATATAAAGATGGTTATGAAGTTTGAAGCCTACCTATAAGGGATTGAAACCCCCACCTCAATGCAATTTCTAATTGGGAAGGAGGGAGTTTGAAGCCTACCTATAAGGGATTGAAACGCCGTATCCAAAAGGAAATGGAGAACCAGTTGCTTAGTTTGAAGCCTACCTATAAGGGATTGAAACCTCAAGGAACGCACCCGATAACCCTACCCAGTGGACGTTTGAAGCCTACCTATAAGGGATTGAAACAGGAAACATATACAAAACCTCCCTTCTTTTAATTTTTGTTTGAAGCCTACCTATAAGGGATTGAAACAGGAAACATATACAAAACCTCCCTTCTTTTAATTTTTGTTTGAAGCCTACCTATAAGGGATTGAAACAGAATTCAAGACATCGCAGGCAACTACGCAAAAGCGTTTGAAGCCTACCTATAAGGGATTGAAACCCCATAATCAATGATAACTCACGCGCTGCCGAGGGTAGTTTGAAGCCTACCTATAAGGGATTGAAACCTCTCCTCTGCGGGGAATTTTGCTTCACCATTCTAGTTTGAAGCCTACCTATAAGGGATTGAAACTGCCAGTCGTAGACCCGAACATAACACCCCACCCACGTTTGAAGCCTACCTATAAGGGATTGAAACTTTGAGCACATTCTGATGCACCTCTTGGGTGCGCTTGAGTTTGAAGCCTACCTATAAGGGATTGAAACCCGCTTCCCTTGTTTTCCTGCGGAGGATATCCAAATGTTTGAAGCCTACCTATAAGGGATTGAAACAGGGCTTCAATCTTGAAGATTTCAAGGATGCCGACTTGTTTGAAGCCTACCTATAAGGGATTGAAACCGAATGAATTCCACCCCCGCCCGAACCGTAGGGTCTGGTTTGAAGCCTACCTATAAGGGATTGAAACTCCTTCCCGCTACCACCCCCACCTCAGGATGCTTTCGTTTGAAGCCTACCTATAAGGGATTGAAATTTGATTCTAATATAGGAAGTTTTAAATGTTGTATAAAAACTCAAGATAATCCTACAAAGTATAATTGGGAAAATTGTGGTGGTGGGGCGCCACATACACCCAAGATTCCCTCTAAAATCTATGAGGCTGATAAAAGAACGGTTTTAAAGATTAATAAGGTTCCCCTCTTCAGGAACCTCTTAATTTAGGATTTACTGAGGGATCCAGCCAGGCTCGTGGGTATATAACAACTTAATTGCTTTCTGTACTTCAGGAGGAATTACCTGTTGGTCTATAGGACATCCATATGGCCACATTGTGAAATAACAACCAAATTCTGTCACTTCTTTCGACGTAAGTAAGACATGTCCTAATTCATGGGCTATAATGCCTATCTTCATCGGATCGCTTAGTTCTAAAAAGCCTTTATACAGTTTTATCACGCTGGTTGTTGTCTCGTGATCATCGAGGCCGTATAGATATGTCATAGCAACTACATTGCCAAGATCCTGCGTAGTTTCATCGCTTATGATCACAACAGGTTTTTCTGGTTCTCCCTCGCTGACCAACAGCTCAAATTCAATGCCTGAATATCTGGTCCAGAACTCGCACCCCTGCTCGATTAACGATTTCCACTTCTCTACCGTGTTTATATATACCCTCACCGGCCTGTGATATGGTCCGGTATTCAAGTTTCCGAACCGTTGGGTTCCTCCATCAAACAAGCAGTTGTACTTTCTCAAAAACTCCAACGCCTTTTCTTCGAGTAGGATATCATCGTTTATGACTTCTATAGTAGACTCTCCGAATACTCCCTGTTTATCTATTACCCTAACCTTGACTTGCTTGTATCCAGGAGCTCCGAAATGCTTTATATCTAACCTGAAACACTTAATACCACCACCTATATCTTCTATGACTTCATTTCCAAATGTTTCTAGAATTGCCACTTCATTATCATCAGTTATTTCTACCTCGATTCTATCTATAGGATTGCTGCCTTCTTTGAGTTTTCCTAGAATTGTCATAATCGTTTCGCTGCCTACAACGATCTTATCAAAGGGATAATCAATTACAATCTGAGGTGGATACACCGGCGGGGCTTCTTTTGGTAGGACAACAACTGTTGCCCTGCCAGTATAGGTTGTTTGACCTACTACTATTGAGGCTTTTATTTCAAATTCGGTTCGCATTTCCACATCTGGTGCTTTCCATTTGGTGGTCTCCCCTGTCGGTGGGTTAAAAATTCCGCTGGGAGTAGAGGGGATTTGCTCCCACGTTATCACTCCGCCATAATCTCCTGGGGTAATATCTGCAAAACAGCTAACCTCCTCACCCTCATAGACTTCTTGGGGGGTAACCTCTACTATTACTCTGTATTCATCAGGAACAGGGTTAGGAATAGGAATTATGCCACCACTTCCACTTCTGGCACATCCCATCAATAGGAGCACACTAACACTAAACACCACCAAAAAAACTTTTCGCACTTTTTTTTCACCTCCTTTTTAGATGTCTACTATAATTATCTAAAAATTTTTTTAAAAAGCAAAGTTTTTAAATTTGAGAATTTTTTGAAACATTATAAATATGCATTTTGTAATAATATTAAAATTACCATATAAATGTGGTATTGATTTATTTTCTAATAAATATTTGATTATATCATGTGGTAGTAGATTAGATTTAAAAATAATACAAGAAGAAGCTAATGTAATTTAGAAGATTTTTGTTTTATTCTGATGACAAAAATTTTAATGGGTTTATGTAGCCGTATTTTTCTGGATTATCTGGTGTATAACCATAGCAATTTTTAAAACTATTATTCACAAAACATTTAGCATCTAATGGGCTTTCTAACTTTGACAAAATCTTTATCTCAAAATGCAAATATGTGTCTAATCTACTTAATTTATCACACCCATCTTCTCCTATTCTCCAATAATTACATCCATAACCAGTAGCACCTATTTCTCCAATTATTTCTCCCTTCTTAATATAATCTCCCTCTTTTAAGCCATCTCTTATCTTTCTTAAACGAGCATAAAGAGAATATATTTTTGAATTATTTATATCATGTCCAATGATTATAAGATTTCCTAACCCATGGTCATCACCGCCATTTTTAACAATTTTAACAATCTTTCGGTTATATATAGAGTAAACATTAAAATCTTTTGCATTTGGGTTAGGTGCTAAATCTATACCAGCATGTTGAATATAATCTATCTTCCTATCCGCGCTTCTTGTATATCTTGATCTTAGTGGACTGTTAAATCTTTGTCTTATCCAATATTCATCTTTATTAACTGGGGAAGGAAATTTATCATTTATTTCGAAATTATCTAATGTTAGAAAAATTATCACAAGATCGCCATTTTGCGCTAAATTATAAAATCTTCTTGCATCATTATCTTCTAACCTGATGCATCCTCCAGAAAATTGAGAACTTACTTTTTGCCCATTTTCATAATATGGTATTCCGTGGATAAAAAATCTTCATAAAATTGAACTGCATAATCCATATAAACCGGAAATATTGAAGATAAATGTTTCTTCGTTTTTATTCCTATCCTAAAATATCCTGTAGGGGTTTGATACCAAACTCCTTCTTTTGATTGATATGCTATTTTAAAACTATCTTTTAGCCTACCAAACTCATAAAAATGTATCTTGTTCTCGCTTAAATTTATCTCGGAAACCCTTTTTCACTAACCTTTGGAATTTTTCTTTTACATTAACTAACACACCTTATTTTATCACCAACATTAATAAATAATGGAACTGATATTTGTGCGCCTGTTTCTATTGTAACAATTTTAGAATTTGTTTTTTCTGAATTTCCTTTTACATTTGGAGGTGCTGATACAACTTCATAAACAGCTTTTATTGGTAATTCAACTCCTATTAGCTCATCATCAACAAAAATTCCTTTGATATCAAGATCCTGTTTCAAAAAATTAATTTTATTTCCTAAGTTTTGAGTATCGAGTTTAAATTTTTTCCATCTTCATCTAAAAAATAAACTTCATTATTTTTCATAAATAAATATTTGATTTTTCTCTTTTCAATATCTATTTCTTCAATTTCCTCATCAGGTTTAAAATTTTTCGTCAATACCGAACCATTTTCTAAGTTTTTCAAAATAAATGTTAAATTTGCTCTTCCTCTTCCAAGATGAGAATGTTCTATCTTTAAAATCTCCCAATAATTATTATTTAATTTAATAAAATCTTTTTCTTCAAAATATTTAGCTTTCATATTTTAACCTTTTTAATAAATCGTCTAAAATATTATTTTTGCTTCCTTGTTTTTTTCTCTTTTTTATTGGAATATCAAAATTTTTTGTTAATATCTTCTAATTTTAAACGTTTGAAGCCTACCTATGAGGGATTGGATTATTGATGGGGTTTTGATTGTGCCAATTGGACAATATGAAGTTTGGTGATTAAAATAGAATTACTGGGGTGGTGGGGGCCCTCCAAAACCACCTCCTTTTTATTTGGGGGCGGGATGGCTGACGCCATCCCGCCCCCGCTTTTGTTCGGCTATCTCCTCTTAATTACTTGAGGAAATTACACCCTTGCCCTTTTCGCTCAGCTTTCATCTACCTCTATTGAGCCGCCTCCAGCTCAACTACTGTAAAAGAGTGGGGAGGAAGCGATAATTTCACACTATCCCCTCTTATCTCCACCCCTATCTCCTTAACTCGCACATTTTCCGGATTTTCCTCGTTCGTAGCATCAACGCTTGGTCCAGTTAGACAAAAAGCCTTCCCTCCCCTCGCTCTCACTCCCTCTATCCTCGCCTCCATTGTTCCCTCCATCTTCTTGTTCACTATAGCCAAATAAATCCTCTTTCCCTTCTCGCTCTTGCTCGCTATAACGCTCAAATAGGGAACAGCTCCCAAATTGAATGGCTGAAACTTCTCCACTTCAACATTCCTCACCCAAATCTTTCCCCTGCTCCCGCCTCCCTCAAGCCTCCTCGCAAGGATTTCTATCTCCTTCGTATCGGGAAGCGTTATGTAATCAACGCTCACCCTCTTCCATTCGTGGCTCTTCACTTCCTCCGATAGAAGAGCCGATTGCGTCGCCACCCAGCCCCTTCCATCCCCCACCTGTATCTGCGCTCCCTTTGAATTCTCCAATCCCTCAGTCCTTATTTCCGCAGTTACCCTATAGCCCATCAATGGTTCAGCTGGCATCTTCTTCCTCGCGTGATAGTAATTCAAATCCTCATCAGTTTGTATCTCCACGACAAGGGTCCCATCCTCTTCCTCCCAATGTTTGACTCCCTTGACATCGTTCAACTCCCATTTCTGCTTGGGGAGGATGTTTCCGGGATAAAGGCGGAAAGCCGTCGGCTTGCCTACCTGGGGAATCACCCCGTAGCCACCAGGGATATCGTAGGTATCGCATTCAACTTTCGCATCTATCAAAATATCGCCAAAGTGATGGTTATAGAGCCAGAAGACCCAATAGGCGGGACGGAGGGTATAGGGCGGATTGTATCCCTTAACCATCCCCCAATATTCGTTTGCGAACTGCCAATACTGGGCATTGGCTATGTTGAATTCCGGTTGAAGGAAGACCTGCAGAAGCTCCGCTACGATGAGGGCACAGCCGAGGCTCAGCCGATAGGGGACGGGCTTCTCCTGAACGAAATGTCCATTGAATTCGGTTATCGCAAGGGGGATATTCCTTCCCGTCGTCTCATTTATGAATTTCCTCAACTCTCTATAAAATTCTTTTATCTGGCGTGGACCAGCGAGGGCGATTTGAAATAAGGTCTTCGCATCGGGAACTCCGTCGTTCCTGTAATAGTGAGGGATGTAGGCATGATGGATGTAAAAATCGGCTATATCTCCAGTGAGCTTGACGACCTCTTTCGTCCAGGAATTGATCGGGGTCTTCACATCGTTGAAGAGGACTGCACCCAGCTTTATTCTTGGGTCCACTTTCTTCATAGCTGAACGATATTCTCTAAAGAGCCGAGCATACTCCTCCGCTGTATATCTTTTCCCTTTATGGTCGCCGTGGTCGCTCTCGTTCCCGAACTCGAACCATAGGACATTCCAGGGTTCCTTATGACCGTCCTCCGCTCTCTTCCTCGCCCAAGGATGCTTCCCATCATCGGGAGCGTTCAGGTATTCAACTAAGTCGGCTGCGTCCTGTGGAGTTCCGAAATATTCCGCAACGGTGATTATAGGGGTTGCGTTGATGGCGGAGCAGAAGCGCAGGAATTCGGGTAGACCGAATTTCTGGTTTGGACGCTCGCTTAAGGGACCAATGGTTTTCTTCCAATTGAATCTATGGGAGCCACAGCCTCCCGGATAGCGAGCAATCGTCATCCCGATATCCTTTGCGAACTTGACCATTTCCTTTACGGGCTCGTTTTTATCCGGGTCCCATATCCCTGAGCCTCTATCGGAATATTCGGGAGATGTCCATTCCCAGGCGTCGTATTGATATCCTATCTGATTGTTTCCGAAAACGAAGCGATTGACCTTTCCGAGCTCTTTTTGGGGATTGATGTGGATGGTCGCAACATTGCCCTGAGCGAGCAAGGATGAGCTAATCCCCAAGATGAGGCTGAAGAAGATTAACATAGAATCCCACCTCCTCTTAAAGATTCAGGAGATTCTTTATATAGTTCAAATCGTCACTCGTTCCCTCTGCGACATCGCTTGGCTCCTCGTATTCAAGACCGATATAGCCATCGTAAACGGGCAGGAGTTTAGCAAAAATCTTTTTATAACTGTGGTCCTGATATTTCACGCTCTTAAAGTAGGTGAAGCGTATGAAGGGGAGGACATCGTCAAGAGCGCTAATCGGGTCTTCTCCTTGATTTTCCACTGTATTCCTCACGCCGTTATCCTCCGCTATTTTCAGCGCCTCTTTCGCTGCTTTTTCGTTCTTAGGGATGCCGAAGGGGAAATCGTTTGCGTCCTTGAACATGGCACAGATATCGCTGATGCCTATTTCCCTCATAAATCGGCAATACTTGGGGAAATCCCAAAAGCTAAATCCCCAACAGGAAGATGTGAACTTATATTCCATTTTTCAAACCCCCTTTCTCATTCCCATCGGAGGAGAATCTTCAAGATATCCCTGTTTTCCTCAAGTTCCTTGTAGGCTTTGGGCGTATCATCAATGTGATAGATGGTTGTATAGAGGGATTTAGCGTCAAATTCCCCTTGGGAGATGAGGGAGAGAATTTCCTCTTTACCGCTGGGATTGAGAGCGATTGAGCAGGATATACGCAAATCCTTGTTGTTCCATCTCGCGTATCTTGTGATTATCACTGGCTCCCTATATTGACCGAGAAGATGGATTCTCCCGCCCGGCTTTATATAATCGGGAATCGTGTCAACGAGGGCGGGATTTCCGCTGAATTCAATCAAGACATCCGCCAATTTCCCATTGTTCAGCTCTAAAAACTTCTTTACCCTATCGGGATGGGAGAGATTTAAAATATAGGGGGTATATTTCTTAGCTAATCTCAATCTGCTTTCCCTCACATCTCCCGCTATGACTCTGCTCGCTCCCGTACAATTTTGCCAATTGTAAAGCGGATAAGCCAACATTTCCCATTCCGATGATAAGAACGCTTTCTCCTTCCCTTATACCAACCATATCTATGCCCTTCTTCGCAACGCAGGCGAGATAGGCGACAACCGCTTCCTCATAGGAGACATTTATCGGGGATTTTCGCTGGTCTATCCATCAGGGCGGGGCTTGTTTTGGGATTCTTTATTGCATATTCGCATTGCCCTCCCCAAGCTGATGCATAGTCGGGATAATATCTCACCTCATTAGCCATAGCCCTATCTCCGACAATAGTTGCTTTGCCTTTCTCGTAATACCTCATTTGTTTCTCCTCCTTAGGAAATTTTAAAACAAAGTATTTGAAATGTAAATTGGTTGTGAAATTTTTGGTTTTTTTCTTTTGGAGAGGTAGTTGCTGGGATTTTATTGTTTGTAACGAACAATAGGTGGCACTCTCTTTGAGATTGCCACGCCCGCCTTAGGAAGCTCGCATCTATGGGTATAGGTTTTAGCGACAATTCCTTCTGTAGCGGGATAAGAGCCCGTTTGTCATTGCGAGCCTTCTGCGAAGCAGAAGGCGTGGCAATCTCGTATTCAATCATAGTGAATGAATGCAATTGCCAGGTCCTCCTTTTTCAATCTGATTCTTCATCTTTTATTTATTTTTCAAAAATCTTTACCCATGCCAGCAACGACAAGGAATGGAAAATGGAGAGCCGCCTTGCCCGCTCTTTTTAAGCTTTAAAATCTCCCTGCTCCTTTGATGTTTCGTGTATAATTTATCCACCTCGCTAATAGAAAGGAGTTGAGTTTGATGGATTACTTCCAACATAATTTGAGGCTCCTTTTAATCTTATCTTTTGCTTCGCTCGTTCTCACTCAACCCCTTCTTGAGAACGACTTCCTTTCCCTGAAATTCTCGGATAAGAAGAACCTCCTGCTTTACAATAAGTTAGCAGGTTCCTCCCTTACCCTCTCCCTTTCCTCTATAAAGTTGAACATCTCCGAGCAATGGATAGGCGGAAAAGACTTGGAGGTTGAGAGGGTTGAGAAGATTTCCCCAAAACTCGTTAAACTGATTTTCAAGCCGATAAGAAATAAAAAGGGAGCTTTTAGCCTCGTTTTGAATTTATCGCTCAACAAAAATATCATCAGAAAATGGATAGAGCTTGCGGTTCTTGATTCAGATGAGCCCTTGCAATTGAACGAGGTTATCCTTGAGGAGTTGGGAGATGGAAGCGATTTTGAAACCATCCCCTCCTGGTGGCAGAGCCAACCGATAATGGGTAAGGATTGCTTCTTCGGGATAGAGTTTCCTGTTGCCTTTTGGAGAAGGGAGGAGGGAAGACTTATCTTGGGTCATCAGCCGGGGAGAATCCTGAGGAGAAACGATAAATATGAAAGCAGAAAGGAGGTAATCGGAGCAGCCCCAACTGGGAAGGGCAGGGAATGGTTTGAGGAGTATATAGAATCCTTGAGACCCAACCCCAAGGGGATTCATTTCAATTACAATAGCTGGTGGAGCCTTCCCATCATCTACGGAGAGAAGGAGGCTGTCTCCCTTATCAGGGAATTCAGGGAAAATCTTTTTGAGCCTTATGGCGTATCCTTTGATACCTTCACGATAGATGCTGGCTGGTCGGAGCCAAAGAGCATCTGGCAGATATCAAAAGAGCGTTTCCCTACTGGCTTCACTACCTTGGTTGATGAATTAAGGCGGATGAGGACAAAATTGGGTCTCTGGTTCTCTCCTTCAAGCTGTTATCCCTTCGCTCAGGATTTAGGATGGGCAAGAGAAAATGGCTATGAGGTCTTTGAGGCGAATAATCAGCTCTACGCCTGTTTGGCGTTGGGGAATCGCTATCAATCAGCTTTGAAAAGGGCGCTGGTAGAGATTGTTAGGAAGTATGATATTCATCAGCTGAAATTTGACGGATATGTTCCCGAATGTCCGGAAAGCAACCATCATCACCTTCCCAGCATTCTCTCAAGGGAGGCAATTGCGGAGGGGTTGATAGATTTGTGCTTAGCCCTCAGAGAGGCTCAGCCAAATATCTGGCTTGAAACGACCTGCTTCGGCTGGGAGCCAAGCCCCTGGTGGCTGATGTTCGTTAATTCCGTAGTCGGACCCTATGGAGATGATTCACCCTATGGGAGGGTGCCTTCTCCAATCTATAGGCACAGCTATACGAGCGCGAGGGATTTCTATAATCTCCACGATATAACTCCCATTCCGATGAAGGCTAAGGAAGTGCTTGGGATAGTCCATCAGACGAGCGAGCCGATTTATGATGACGCAGTAATGACGCTTATGCGTGGGCATTTCTTCATATCTCTTTACATCAATCCTCGCTTTATGAAAAAGAAAGATTGGGAATTCTTGGCTTCCCTCATCAAATGGGGAAAGAAAAACCAAGATATATTGGGAAGGACGAGGATTATCCATCCTGAGGGATGGAAGGTCTCGGCGGTTGATTGGACTAGGGATAAAATGCCTCGCTCACCCTACGGATATGTCCACTGGAATGATGATAATGCACTGGTCTGCGTGCGCAATCCCTTCATTGAGGAGAAGAAATTCTCGTTTAAATTGGATTTATCATATGGTATCTCCCCTAAAGCGAGGAATCTCTCAATCCTTCGTTTGTATCCCATAAAGGAGGTTCTGGCAAGAGGTTTGAATTATGGGGACGAATTCAGCCTCCTGCTCGGTCCCTACGAGACCACTGTTCTGGTGATTACTTCGGGAAATTATAAAGAGAGCAGGATAAATTTGCCCAAATTGGAGATTGATGATTTCGTTTGTAAGATGGAAAAGGTAAGGGTAAAAGGGAATAAACCCGCTTATGGTCCGAATTTCACGAGCTTGATTGGGGAGGCGAGGGAATATTATAGGATTTCCTCCCGATTTTTCCTCGCTTTGCCTGAGGGTGGAAAGGTCGTCGCCCTTTTTGAATATCCCTCTGATGATTTCTCACATCCCTATGGAGAGGCGAGATTCAACGGGAGGAAATTGGATGTTGAGATAACGAGCTCAAAAACAGGGTGGGCTGCCTCGGGTCCCTATTCAAAGACGGAATATTGGTCGTTTCTGGTTGTGCCTGTGAAGGGGTTTGGGCGATTTGAATTGGAGCTTTATGCGAAGGATAAAGCGAGTTTCTCTCTTTGGGTTATTAGCGAGGGAAAGCGGGTGGATAGGGTTCGTCTTTCGGGCGATTTGCTTTCCTTCCCTTCCCATCCCCATTGGCTGGCAAGCCATTCGCTTTGTCTATTGGAGCCGAGACCTTTGGAGACCGTGGAAGAGGTGGAGGGCGAGCTTCCCTATGAGTATCTGGAGAAAGGAATCTATTTGGATTCCTTGGAGCCAGTGGAAGCAAGGCAGGATTGGGGAGAATTGAGGAGGAATGCAAGCGTGCAAGGGAATCCAATGCAAATCGGCTCAAGGATTTTCTCAAGGGGGTTGGGAACTCATGCCAATAGCAGGATAGTTTATAAATTGGGCGGGCGCTATAAGAGATTCACCGCTTATGTGGGAGCGGATAAGGAGGTTGTGGGGAATACGGTTGTATTTGAGGTTTGGGGAGATGGCAGGAAGCTATGGGAGAGCGGGGTTATGACTGTGAACGATGGGGCGAAGATGGTGGATTTGGAAATTTCGGGGGTAGATATTTTGGAGTTGAGGGTAGGCGATGCAGGGGATGGGATCAACGCAGACCATGCCGATTGGGCGGAAGCTATTTTATATGAGTGAAAGATTGTGGCGGGGAGCCATCTCAAGATGGCTCCCCGCCACCAAAAAGTTCTTTATTCTATCTTCTCCAGAGGCGGCCTGTTGCCAAACTGTGGTGTAGGTCCAGCGGTGGGCGCCGCCCAACGAACAGCGTTCTCTATCACCTTCAATATCTTGGGATTGTGATATATTGGATAGGTCTCATGTCCTGGTCGGAAATAGAATATCTTGCCCTTACCTCTGTAAAAGCAACAACCGCTTCTGAATACCTCTCCGCCTGCAAACCAGCTGATGAAGACGAGTTCATCGGGAGCAGGAATATCAAACCTCTCGCCATACATCTCCGTGTGCTCCAGCTCTATGTATTCATCCAATCCTTGCGCTATGGGATGACCCGGCTCTATCACCCAAATCCTCTCCTTCTCCCCTATCTCCCTCCACTTCAAATCGCAGGTGGTTCCCATAAGCTTTCTGAAAATCTTGGAGAAATGCCCCGAGTGGAGAACTATCAATCCCATACCGTTCAATACCCTGTTATAAACCCTTTCCACGATATCATCGCGGACTTCGTGATGCGCCATATGACCCCACCAGATGAGAACATCCGTGTTATTGAGGACATCTTCCGTCAAGCCGTGTTCGGGCTCGTCAAGGGTAGCGGTGCGGACTTCCATATCCGGCTGGGTTCTCAAGTGCTTGGCAATGGCGCCGTGAATACCTTCTGGATAGACCTCCGCTACCCTTTTATCCAATTTCTCGTGTCTGCCTTCGTTCCAAACCAAAACACGTATCTTCATTTTTAAGACCTCCTTTCATAATGATTTGGAAAAGTATAGATATGAGGATGTTGAGAGGCAAGAGATTTTTTGTTGTTATTATGGGAAAGTGTGGGAGTGCAAAGGAGTAGGGGAGCACCATTTATGTCATTGCCGGCATGGGTAAAGGTTTTTGAAAAATAAATAAAAGATGATGAATCAGATTGAAAAAGGAGGACCTGGCGATTTCATTCCTTCTCCATGATTAAATATGAGATTGCCACGGGCTCCCTTCGGGAGGCTTGCAATGACAAGGGGAAGGATTGCCACGCCCGCCTTCGGCGGGTTCGTTATGGATTGGAGGGTTATTCCTCTTCCTTCGGGCGGAGGAGTGGAAAGAGGATGACCTCCCTTATGGAGGGAGAATCGGTGAAAAGCATAACCAATCTATCAACCCCTACCCCCAACCCACCCGCTGGCGGCATACCATATTCAAGGGCAAGAAGGAAGTCCTCATCCATCCTATGTGCCTCCTCATCCCCCGCTTCCCTCCTTCTCATCTGCTCCATAAACCTCTCCCTCTGGTCCAATGGGTCGTTGAGCTCAGAGAAAGCATTAGCTATCTCCTCACCACCTACGAATAGCTCAAATCTACGAGCTAAGTGGGGTGCGTCTAACCTTCTTTTGGCTAACGGTGATACCTCAACAGGGAAATCCTCCACGAACGTTGGTTGAATCAGCTTCGGCTCAACCAATTTCTCAAAGACCTTCAAAACGACATCGCCAACCGTCCTATCGGTTGTGGCATCCACCCCAAGGGATTCAGCCAATTTTTTCGCCTCATCTAAGTCCTTCACCCTCTCCCAATCAATCTCCGTTTCCCTCTTTAGCAGTTCATAAAGGGAATAGGATTGGAAAGGAGGGCGAAGGGAGATTGTATTCCCTTTGAACCGGATTTCCTCACTGTTTTGAACCCTCTGCGCCAGATAATGAAGCATTTCCTCTGTGAGTTTTTTGATGTCGTCTAAATTACCATAAGCCATATAGGCTTCCAAGAGGGTGAATTCGGGATTGTGGCGAGTTGAGATGCCCTCGTTTCGGAAGCATTTGCCCAATTCAAATACCCTCTCAATTCCTCCCACGAGGAGCCTTTTGAGGTATAACTCTATGGCGATGCGGAGGTAGAGGTCTATATCAAGGGCATTGTGATGGGTGATGAAGGGACGGGCGAAAGCTCCACCGGGAATGGGCTGCATCATAGGTGTTTCAACCTCAAGGAAGCCTTTTTGGGTAAGGAAATCCCTTATCCCTTGGACGATTTTCGCCCTTTTATAGAATATCTCCCTCGTCTTTTCGTTTACTATGAGGTCAAGGTAGCGGAATCGGTATCTTAATTCCGGTTCTCGCAAACCGTGCCATTTTTCTGGAAAAGGCTGGAGCGATTTGGCGAGAAAGACGAAATCAGTGGCTTCTATGGTTATTTCGCCCGTCTTCGTCTTGATAACATCCCCGCTGATTCCGATGATATCCCCTATATCCATAAGGGGGAGGAGCTCATAGAGCTCCTCCCCTACTTTGTCCTTTCTGATAAGGATTTGAATCCTACCTGAGGAGTCGTGGAGGTCAAGGAAAGTGCTCTTCCCGTGGCTCCTAATCGCGAGGACCCTCCCCGCCACCTTGCAATTCTTTCCTTCCAGGGAGGAGAAGTTATCCTTCACCTCCTGGGCGAGGTGGGAACGGTCAAACCTTTCCTCAGCGAAAGGATTTATTCCTCTTTCCCTAAGCTGCTGCAGCTTATTGAGACGGCTCTGGACAAGACTTTCTTTCGCCATTACTTGGATATGTCCACTATCTTCAACCTACGGGTACCTGCAGGAACTTTTACTACTGCCTCATCCCCTTTCTTCTTGTTGAGGAGGGCGGAGCCTATGGGCGATTCAACGGAGAGATAGCCCTCTCGGGGATTTGCCTCCAGGGGGTCAACGATAGTGAACTGGGATGTCTGCTGGGTATCTAAGTCAAGAACCGTAACCTTTGACCCAATATCAACGCTTTCAGTGTTAATGCTATCCTCTTCAAGAACACGAGCGAGGCTCAAGATGGCTTCCAGCTCCTCTATTCTTCCTTCAATCATAGCCTGCTCCCTCTTCAGCTCCTCATATTCGGGATTCTCTCCTACCTCGCCGAAGTCAAGGGACTCCCTCAGGCGTTCCCGGATGTCTTTCCTGCGAACCGCTTTGAGGTAATCCAACTCCTCCTTTAAACGCTGATAACCACGGGCGGTCAATATTATCTCTCTTCGCATCAATTCTCCTCCCTGTTTAATTTTCGTTCCCTTTTACTTGTTTACTTGTCCTCAAACACCTCCGTCTTCAGGTTCGCCTGAGCAGCAGCAAGCCTCGCTATTGGAACCCTTAAGGGAGAGCAGGAGACATAATCAAGCCCTAGCTCATGGCAAAGCTTGACGGACTCCGGCTCCCCACCGTGTTCGCCGCAGATTCCGATGACGATGTTGGGGTTGGCTTTCCTCGCATCATCTATGCACATCTTCATCAGCTTGCCAACGCCATCTCTATCTAAGACCTCAAATGGATTGTTGGGCAAAATTCCTTTTTCGAGGTAGGGAGCGATGAACTTGCCCTCCGCATCATCCCTGGAGAAGCCGAAGACGGTCTGTGTTAGGTCGTTGGTGCCGAAGGAATAGAAGTCGGCAACCTTTGCTATCTCTGAAGATGTAAGAGCAGCTCTTGGAATCTCTATCATCGTGCCGAAGTGATACTCAATATCCACTCCCTCTCTCTCAAGAACCTCTTTCGCTACCTCTTCAAGAATGGGACGCAGATATTTCAGCTCGTTCACATGACCCACAAGAGGAATCATAACCTCAGGGTGAACGGGGACCCCCTGCTTGGCAAGATAAGCAGCTGCTTCAAATATCGCCCTCACCTGCATCTTCACTATCTCGGGATAGAGGATGCCGAGTCGGCAGCCACGAAGACCGAGCATTGGATTGAGCTCCCTCAGCTGGGTAACGCGTTGCAGGAGTCTTTCTTTCTCAGCCAGCTCGGGAGAGTCGGGATTGGTGAGGCGAAGGGTAATCACTTCCTCCAAAAGCGTCTCATAGCGAGGGAGGAACTCGTGGAGTGGCGGGTCTATCAGCCTTATCACGACAGGTCTCCCCTGCATAGCCTTGAATATGCCGATGAAGTCCTCTCTCTGGAAGGGGAGGAGCTTTTCAAGGGCTTCCTCTCTTTCCTCGGTTGTCTCGGCGAGAATCATCCTCTGGACATGGGGGACTCTTTCCTCTCCGAAGAACATATGCTCTGTTCGGCAGAGACCAACGCCTTCGGCGCCGAACTCAAAGGCTTTTTGGGCATCGGCGGGAGTGTCGGCGTTCGCCCTCACGCCAAGTCTGCGGAATTCATCCGCCCAGGAGAGGAGCTCCCTCACCTCATCGGTGAGACGTGGCTCAATTAGGGGTGCCTCTCCCAATATGACCCTTCCCGTTGAACCATCTATGGTGATAACATCCCCTTCTTTAACGACCGTCTCGTTGACTGTGAAGAGATTCCTCTCCTCATCTATTCTAATAGCCTCGCATCCCACGACGGCGGGAATGCCGAAGCCCCTCGCAACAACCGCTGCGTGAGAGGTCATGCCACCCCTGGCTGTGAGAATACCTTGGGAGGCAAGCATTCCCACTATGTCATCGGGGTTGGTCTCCGGTCTGACCAGGATGACCTTCTCCCCGTTCTTTCCCCACTCCGCTGCCTTGTGGGCTTCAAAAACAACCTTACCAACAGCGGCGCCTGGGGAAGCAGCTACTCCCTTAGCAAGAACATTTAGCTCAGCCTTAGGGTCTATCTGGCGATGGAGGAGCTGGTCAAGGTCAGCTGGGTCTATCCTCATGACAGCTTCCTCTTTCGTTATCAATCCCTCCTTCGCCATATCCACCGCTATCTTTATCGCTGCCTGCGCGGTCCTCTTCGCAACCCTGCATTGCAGGATATAGAGCTTCCCTTTCTCAATCGTGAACTCTATATCCATTACATCCCTATAATGCTTCTCCAAGATTTCACATACTCGTAGGAATTGTTCGTGGATTTCCGGCATCCTCTTTTCCAGCTCTTCTATCTTAAGAGGAGTGCGGATTCCCGCCACCACATCCTCGCCCTGGGCGTTGAAGAGGAATTCACCATATATCCTCTTCTCGCCAGTTGCCACATCTCTGGTGAAGGCTACACCCGTTCCGGAATCATCACCCATATTACCGAATACCATGGACTGCACATTCACTGCTGTCCCCAAATCGTGGGAAATCTTCTCCCTCTCCCTGTAGGCGATGGCACGAGGATTATTCCATGATTTGAAAACCGCTTCTATAGCCAGCTTCAATTGCTCAAGTGGGTCTTCGGGGAAGCTGATGCCCTTTTCCTCCTTAACGAGCTCCTTGTATTGCTTCGTCAATTCCTCCAGGTCCTCGGCGGTGAGCTCAACATCTTGAGTTACGCCTCGTTCCTCCTTCATCTTATCCATCAGAACGTCAAATTTGCGTCTATCTATGCCAAGAACGATGTTGCCGAACATCATAACGAATCGCCTGTAGGCGTCCCAGGCGAAGCGAGGGTTCTTCGTCCCCTCAATCAACCCCTTAACCGATTCATCGTTTAAGCCGAGGTTCAAAACGGTGTCCATCATTCCGGGCATAGAGAATTTCGCTCCGGAACGAACGGATACGAGGAGAGGATTCTTGGGGTCTCCCAACTTTTTCCCCATCTTCTCCTCTATCTTCTTCAGGGCTTCAAGCGTCTGCTCCCACATCCCGGGTGGGAATTCCCCATTATTCATATAATAGATGCAGGCTCTCGTGGTGATAGTGAAGCCTGGTGGGACGGGCAAGCCGATGTTGGTCATCTCGGCGAGATTGGCGCCTTTCCCGCCCAAGAGGTCCCGCATCTGGGCGTTGCCCTCCTCAAATAGATAAACCCATTTCTCTGACATTCTAAAATCCCTCCTTTTAATTTGGAATTTTTTACATCCTGGGGTCTGTGGTTTCCAGCTTACCCCTTGATTACCGCAAGGGGACGGAGTTTAGCCACCTTCTTTGATATTCCTGCTCCATCACAGGTATCCACCACATCCCCTACATCTTTATAAGCCTCTGGTATCTCTTCTGTCAAGGTGGCGAAGCTCGCTGCTTTCACTAAAATACCCTGCGCCTCCATTCTCCTCTTCACTTCCTCTCCCCGAACCATACGCGATGCCTGCGCCCTGCTCATCAATCTCCCTGCTCCGTGACAGGTGGAACCAAATGTCTCTTGCATCGCCCTTTCCGTGCCAACGAGCAGGTAGGAGGCTCTTCCCATATCTCCGGGAACGATTACGGGCTGTCCAATCTCTCTATAATCTTTGGGAACAAGGGGATGACCAGGAGCGAATGCCCTCGTTGCGCCCTTCCTATGCACTACAACTCTTACCTTCTTTCCATTTATTGTATGCTCCTCCACCTTGGCGATGTTATGGGCTACATCGTAAATCAGCTCCATACCGAGCTCCTCAGCGGATTTCTTGAAGACCTTCTCAAAAGCTTCTCTCACCCAATGGGTTATGCACTGACGATTAGCCCAGGCGTAATTTGCGGCGCAGACCATCGCTGAGAAGTAAGCTTTCCCTTCAGGCGAAGAGAAAGGAGCGCAGGCAAGTTGTTTATCGGGAAGATGGATGTTGTAGTGCTGAGCTGAGCGAAGGAGGTCCTTCACATATTCATCGCAGATTTGATGCCCGAACCCCCTTGAACCTGTGTGAATCATAACGGTTATCTGCCCCTCTTTCTCTATCCCCATAGCCTTTGCCGATTTTCTATCATATATCTCGCTTACTACCTGGATTTCAAGGAAATGGTTGCCTGAACCCAATGTCCCAAGTTGACCTCTTCCCCTCTCCATTGCCCTTTGGCTTACCTTCTGGGGGTCGGCTCCCTCCATCTCTCCATTTTCCTCGGTGTGGTCAAGGTCTCTCTCCCAGCCGTATCCTTTCCTCACCGCCCATCTCGCCCCCTGAATCATAACTTGGCGGAGTTCCTCATTGCTCAAGCGAAGCTTTCCCTCAGAACCAACGCCAGAGGGAACATTGCGGAATATCTCGTCAAGGAGGCGGCTGAGATAAGGTTTTATTTCCTCAATTGTGAGGTTCGTGCGGAGAATACGGACACCGCAATTTATATCATAACCCACGCCGCCAGGCGAAATAACACCTTCCTTTACATCAAAAGCCGCTACGCCACCGATGGGGAATCCATAGCCCCAATGGATATCGGGCATAGCCATAGAGTATCCCACTATGCCTGGGAGACAGGCTACATTCGCTACCTGTTCAGGAGCCATATCCTGCTTAATCTTCGCCAGCATTTTCTCCTGAGCGAAGATTAAGCCATCTGTCCTCATACCTTGCTTATATCTTCTCGGTATGAGCCAGCGATAATCGTCTATTTTCTCTAAGGGACCAGTCCAGCCGGAGGGCATAGGGTAAAATACCTCATTAGATATTTTATTAAGAAAATATTAAATGTCAAATCAATTTAATTATAAAGAAAGACGATCAATTGTCGCTCCAATAAGATATCCTAACCACCACTCACTTGTTTCACATTCCCTTTAAAGGTGTTATAGCATAGTCGTGGTAGCGTTTACCATCGCGAGGGTTCCCGTAAGGGAGCTCGTGGCAATTTCAAAGAGATTGCTTCGTCGCTTCGCTCCCCTCAATGATAGAAGTGTGTGATTGGCTTCTCCACCGTAATGACAAAATTCTCATTTATCTACTGCCCGTCTTTATCACTATTGACAAAGCGGGATATTCGTCTATTGATAGGAGTTCCCTCTTCACTTCCTCCCCTCCCTTCAGGAAAACCCTATAGACTTCAACCTCGCATCCGCTCCTTCCCTGCGGAAACACCCCCTCCCCTCCCGCCAAGACATAGCGTGGAGGCTCTATCTCCCTCTCCTTCGTTATCACCTCCACTTTATAGGGAGGTTTATATCTGCTCAAAATCTCCACCAAAAGCTTCTCTCCCCTGACCTCTGCTTTTATCCTTATCGGCTTTGGAAAATTGTTTCTGAATCTCAAATCAAGCTGACCATAAGCCACAGCAGCATCCCTCCCGGCCGGAATGTAATTCGGCTCCCAATAATGCGCTCCCCTCTCCACTATCTCCAATCCCGCGAGAAGAACAGCATTGTAAAGCGTTGAGGAAACCTGACAAACTCCCCCACCCCAAGCCGGCACCATCAATCCCGTATAACTAACTGGTGCCTTTCTATATCCCTTATCCCTGCTCCAGGGTCCAACTCTTTTATTGAAGGAGAAAATTTCACCGGGCTTGACAATAACGCCATTAATCGCCTCTGCGGCGAGCTTTAAATTGTGAATTTGGTTCGGCGTCCTCCCTTTAAGAGATGTGAAATATCCCGCTATCACCCTCTCCCTGGGATAAAAAAGTGTGCCGAAAAGGAAGAAGAGAACGAGAAGGAACCAGGGTATGAATCTCATCTTATCATCACCCTGTTGCTGTTTCCCAGACTCTTATATTGGGGGAAATACATATTGTAAAGAACTGTGGGCATAACCCTGTAATCGCCCACGATATTAGCCCTCAAGCGATACTTCAATTTGCTCTTTCCACTACTCAAATAGGGAATATAGAAAGCCAATCTATCCTCAAGCTCGTCGTAATACCACCCTCCTCCCTCCCCCGTATCAACCTCTATCAATTCACAGCCAGGAGGCAATGGCTCCTCAAGGACGAAGTAATGGGAGGGGAAATCCTTCTTCGGAATATTCAGGGATACCTCCACCTCTATCAACTTTCCCTTCTTGAATATCTCGCTCGGGCTTCCCGCCTTCCATTCCAATCCCTGCTTCGTTGAGACAGTCAGTGGTCTATAGACCCTCTTAATACCTACTTCCGCCAATCCCTTCACGGGCTTTATCTCCTCCCTCCTTAGAACCTGGACCATCTTAATTGAATAGAACATCTTTCCCTGCCCCCTCTTGAGAAAACCAATCTCGTTCTTTCCCAATTTCAAATCCTTAATGCTCAAGCTGATTTCCCTTGGAGGAGCGAAAACATCTCTCGGAGAGAAGGCGATTTCCTCCCGCTTCCTGCCGTTGATTTTCACGGTGAGGCTGAAGTTGGGCTTGGTATGCTCCCAGATTCTCGCGAAATCCAAAAGGGAGAGTATTACCTGAGCGGTATCTTTGGTTGAAAACCAACCCTCACCTCTTTTTTCTTGCAGAATATATCTTGCGATTTTAATTGCGGCAGGATTTCTGGGCTGAAGCTTGAGGAGGGCACGGAGGGCATAAGCTGTCGGCTCTACCGTTTCCCATCTATCCTTCCAATAACAAATCTCCTCGCTCTCCTCCCTTTTTTCCCATAGACTCTTAAACACAGCACCCGCCTTCTTCAAATCCTCCAAATAGTAATAGGAAAGAGAAAGAAGGGCTTTTGATTTGTGGGAAAGCTTCTGTATATAGGGGAGGAAGTAATCAAGTTGCACTGCTACATTCTCTCCCATTTGGCTCAGGATGTAGAGGGCGAATAGCCACTTCTCCTTCTCCCAGTAGGCGAGCTTTGGAACGATATCCTTTTTGAGGTTTTCCTTAATCAGTTGGAGCAATTTTTGCTTTCCCCCATCCATTGTCCACCGATTAACGGGATAGCCTTCCTTCTTCGCCTCCCAGAGACCCCAAAGGGCATATGCTGTCGCCCAAGGGTCTATCCCTTCGCCCGGCATCCAGCCCCAACCGCCATCCGGTTCGGCAAGGGAATAAAGACGGAAAATCCCCTTTATTATCATATCGGGAAGCGATTTCTCCAATTTCTCATCCCTTATACCCGTTCCCTTGAGGAAACGATATATCGCTATATCGGGAAGGAAGGTGGAGACCGTCTGCTCCGTGCATCCATAGGGATATTGAGCAAGATAATGAAGGGCGCTATAAAGGGAGGAGGTAATGGAGGGTGAGAGGTAAATCTTGAGAAGAACCGATGAGGGAATGGCTTCTTTATCTATATTGACGACCTCCATCGTCTCGCTTTCAACCTGCCCGCTCTTCGTGTATTCCGTGGGGAAGCCGAAAGGGAAAATAGGCAGGTTGAGCTCCATAGCGTCCCTTAATCCGCTTGTCGCAATAGCGTAAATGGTCAGCGTAGCTGCGATCTCCTCTCCTACCTTCACTCGCCATTCCTCCTTACCCTCCTTCTGGGGAGAAACTCTCAACTTCCCCTCCTTCGGGGAAAGAATCTCCAACCCTTTAGCCTTGAGCTCTATGCCAGCTTCTTGAACTTCGTTCGTTTGATTCCGCAATATCCCCGCTATTGTCGTTTCATCACCATACCTGAGAAATGGGGGCATTCCCAGACGCAGGAAAATGGGCTTTCTTGCTATTATATTCAACTTACCCGCTCCAAAGATGCTTTTCTCGGTATTCCCCACGACGGTTATCCGCCAGCTCGTTATATTATCGGGCAATTGGAAGCTAAAAGAAGCCTCTCCTTTATCGTCAGTTATGAGGGATGGAAGCCAGAAGGCTGTATCCAGGAAACGTCGGCGAACTTCCTTCTCCGTGAAAGCCTTGCTCACGGGACCGAGATAGATGTCGTAGTTTGACCAGCGAGTTATCACATCCACAGATTCCTTGAAGCTAAAGAACGACCTTATATCCGCATCAGCATCTTCATCCATCAACTTGAAAATCGCCTCGTCTACAACGGCGGCGGAAATCTCTCCCCTCAAGGGTATCCCCTTATCATCCTTTAACTTCAACTTGCAGAGAACTTCCTCCCTCGGCTGATAAACTTTCTTATCCGTCTCTAAGCTCACCTTCAGCTTTGGTATAGGGCGATTAACGAAGATGGCCGTCCCCTCCTCAACGAGCTTCCCCTTCCTGATGAAGCTCAGCCTAAGCCTGAGCCTATATCCCTTACTTCCCAAATTGGGCAATCTCAAAAGATGTCTTCCTCGCTTTAATTCCCTGACCTCGTATTTGAAAAGCTCCCTTCCCTCATATGTCAGGAGAGCAGTGTGTTGGCTGGGCATATCTATAACAACTAAAGCTTCGTCCCCTGGATTGTAAGAGCTTTTATCAGTGAATAAGCGTGGATATTTAAGCGGCTGAGGAAGAGAGTAGACGCCTTCCTCAAGGGAAGGAAGAACTGTGAGGGGAATCCTGTCCAATATCTCGTCTCCAATCTTTGCAATTAGCTCATATTCCCCTTCCCTTTCAACGCTTATCTGTATGCTCTTCTTCTCCCTATTTCCCATCTCCGTCCTCCACTCTCCTGCTCTCTCCTTCTTCATCTTCTTCCCTTTCCAGATGAGCTTGTAAAGGGTCAGATTTATCTCGCTTTTCCTCTTAAGAGGGCTTTTAAAGGAGAGCTTTATATCCGCTAACTCCCCTACTTCCAAAATCCTCTTCGGGGAAGAGATGTGAAGGGAGAACAAGCTCTTGGCAACAGTGAAGGAGGTGCTGGCGGAAACAGTTCTCTCGCTTTGGTCTGTTACGGTTATATCCACTGAATAGTTGTATTCTCTCAAAAGCTTCGGCTCTTCCTTCAATGGGATGACGATTATCGCCTTTCCCTCCTTATCCGTCTCCACCGTTCCCGACTTAACGAATTCCCCATGGCTTTCTTCCCCAAACTCCCGATAAGGGGTGATTGGAGAACAATAGACATCGTAATCTACAGTGGCGTAAGCTACGGGAACGCCGAAGAGATATCTCGCTTGAACCTTTATCCTCGCCCTCTCACCAAATCTATACCTACCCTTTGAAGGCTTAACCTCCACCTCAAACTCCGGCTTTCTGTAAATTGAAACGCTGAAGGGGTGAATAGAATATGCCTTAACCTCTGGTGCAGAGATGAAAATATGGAAAATCCCTGGCTTCGCTGTGGGAGGAAGGTTGAAGGAGCTATGGCAACTCCCGAAGCGATTCGTGCTCAGACTGGTTGTGTAGAGAAGATTATCATCCTCGTCCTTCACATCAACCAATAGCTTCAAGGGTTTGGGAATGGAATATCTCTCGTTTTCGTATTTTCTCACTATGCATTTGAAGAAAACGGTTTGACCGGGACGATAAATCGGTCTCTCTGTGTAGGTATAAATCTTGTATCTTGCTCCCTCCGGAGGAGGCACCTCGTAGTCCTCAACATTCAAAAAGGCATAAGATGAACCCATTTTGCCGACGATTTTGCAGGGACCGACAACCTTCCCTTCCCAGACACCTTCAGCGTTCGTCTCCCCCATCGCCTCTCCCGTCCTCCCCTTTATAAACAATCGCACACCACCAATCGGCTTGCCATTCCTCAAATCCGTTGCCCACAATAGCATCCTCTCCCTATCCTGCTTGAGAAGGAGGGAAAATGAGGTTATGTGGAAGAAGGTGTTCGCTTTTATATTGCCCGATGATACTTCCAGCTTGTAGAGTCCATCCTCAAGGAGCGGAAGCTTCTTTTCATAATAAAAAGTGTCCTCCGCATCCCTCTTTACTTTCTCATCCCAGGAGAGGGTTTTTGTAGTGGGAATCTCCATCTTGGGAGGAACTCCCGGCTGGCGATAGGGATAGATGTATTTACCAAGCTGAAAAAGCTCATCGGTTGTGAGCTTTTCCAAGTCCAAACGATAAAGAGTGATATGAAGCTTATCCTCAGGGGCATAGCCCTTCGCCCAAATCCTTACCCTCTGATTTGTGGCATACACGGGCTTCTCTGCCCAGAGTGATATGTTGTTAACTATCCGCTCTAATTGGAGGGAAAGATGGGAGGTTCTTCCTTCGGAGATTTTGACCTGCCTTTGTCCGAAAGTTAGATAGTGAGCGCTTGAGCTACAATAGATATCATACCAACCTACGGGAAGTCCTCGCAAGAGGAAATGCCCGTTCTCATCAGTCTTCACGCTCCAAGACTTAATCTCCCCCCTTCCAATCCTTGTGAAGGTAATATCGGCAGAGGGGATGGGCTTGCCGTTTTCTCCCGCTATGACAATTCCCTCCACTGAGCCGACGGGCGTCTCCGTTTTCAAAAAGATGGCGAAAAGGATTCCAATCCAGATGATTGATATGCTGAGAAGGGGAAACGCCCTCCTCATCTCCCTCTCTCCTCCCTGCGGGATAGAAGATAAAGAATGAAAACGGAAATTGGAACGGCGCCCAGGGTTATGTAGAACTTATAAAGGCGTTTGAGCTGGAATGAGAGAGGGGAAAGCTTTGGGGTGAGAAGGAGGGCAAGGAGGAGGAAAAAGATGGAGAGCGGGGCGGGCTCGCTATCTCGGAGGGAAAAGGAGAGAAAAGAGGCAAGAAGGAAACCGGCAAAGATGCCGATAGCAGTGTTGAGTCCCCAAATGGAAACCAGGAAGGAGTAAATGACGAGGGAAAGAAGGAAAATGAGGAGACAAGAAGTAGAAGAGGACCTTTTATGGGATAGGAAGAGGAAAAGTAGGGCGCCTGCAATTATCCCTATAAGAGGGAAGAAGTCGTAGATTGTGGGAGGGGTAGCAGAACGAGAGGAGGAAAAGAATTGATAGAAGAGGCGGAAGATGAGGAGGGAGGAAATGGGAAAAAGAAATAAGTTTAAGGATCTCTTACCAGAGGGGTCATCGTTTGAGAAGATGAGGGAGGCAAAGGGAAGAAGGGAGAGAGCAGAAAGGCAAACTCCATAGGCACGGAGGAAGCGAAAGGAAAAGACCAAAAGACCAAGGAGGAGAAGGACAGAAATGGTATGAAGTGAGGAATTTCTCAAGCCTTGGGAAAGGATAAGCGAGAGGAAAATCGCCCCGGTCACGGCTCCGCCAGCGATGATGTAAAAAGGAATCATAAATTGGAGGTAAAAATAGGTGAGAGCGAAGGAGAAAATTAGGTAAAAGAAGAAAATTTGTAGTATGGAAAATAGGCTGGCTCGTTTAAAAGGGAGGAAATAGGAAAGGATGGAAATGGAAAAAAGGGATAGAGGGAGGAGGAACCAAAGGAACTCGGGAAGCTTCTTCTCACTCATATCTCGGTGATATACTCCAAAGATTAGGGATAGGATGAGGATGAGGGAGAGATTAGAGAGGAAAAGTAAATCCTCTTGTAGGTTTTCTTTTAAAGAGGAGAAGAGAAAGAGGAAAAGGGCGAGGGAGAGTATAAAGCCAAAGGAGAGGAAGGAGAGGTCGTAGGGGAAAAGGTAGAGGCAGGTGGCGAAGAGGAGAATTATGCTGAAGGATGCGATGAGACGAGAGGAAGAGGGAAGGCGAAGGGTGGAAAGGAGGGCAAAGCTTGCGATTCCTCCGAGAAGGATGCCGATTCCATATCCCTTGAGCGGAACTGCCCCATGGGTGGCAAAGGGTGGCTTGAGGAAGAAATAAGTGAAAAGGAGCAAGGGAACGGCAAAGCCGAGGGATTTGAGGTAAAGGGAAGAAGAAAAAGGATGCTCTCTCTCTTTTCCCCTACTTGAGAGAAGAGAATGAATGATTCCGAAGAGACCTATTAAAGATAGGAGAATGAATTTCCAATCCATATATACCATTTCCCCTTTTCAAATTTTTACATTCATTATATTTGATGCATAAAAGTTTTGAAAAGTTTCTTTTTACAGAGAAAGAGTAATGTAGTAGGGGATAGGGATTATCTTGTTTGCCAAGCTAAAGAGAACTTTAACAAATCCTTTTCTCGCAGAAAATTCCATGAATATCACCAACTATGAAGAAAGTATGTAAAGATATGGGAGTTCGCAACAAAACCAAAGGGGGAACAAATTTTCTTCTCCATCGCATTAAATGACAAGCCTTCTCTTATTCCTGCACCAAAGGCGGGCGTGACAATCTCGTCTTTTGTCCACCCTTCTGTCATTGCGAGCCTCCCGAAGGGAGGCATGGCAATCTCAATAGTGTTTGAGGAATATAGAGACCGCTCCACCTCACAATCTCCTTGATTTGATAAAAACTTTTTCCCATTTTATAATATACATAGAGGCTTATGAATGATTACACGAAATTGGAAACGCAAAACCTGAACTTTTACTACGGCGATAACAAGGTCCTGAAGAATATCTCTATTAAAATACCCGCAAACAGGATTACCGCGATAATCGGTCCCTCGGGTTGCGGGAAATCCACCTTTCTCCGCCTTTTCAATAGAATGAACGATATCCTTGAGGGAGCAAGGGTGGAGGGGAAAGTCCTTATAGATGGGATAGATATCTACAATTCCAACATAGATGTAGCCAACTTGAGAAGAAGGGTGGGAATGGTTTTTCAAAAACCCAATCCATTTCCCCTCTCAATATTTGAGAATGTAGCCTATGGTCCTCGTATACACGGATTGCACAAGAAGAAAAAGTTAGAGGAGATAGTGGAGAACGCCCTTCGCCAAGCAGCTCTTTGGGATGAGGTCAAGGACAAATTGCACAAATCAGCGTTTGAGCTATCCGGTGGTCAGCAACAGAGGCTTTGCATAGCCCGCTGTCTCGCTGTTGAGCCAGAAGTAATCCTTATGGATGAGCCCGCCTCCGCTTTGGACCCAATCTCGACTCTGAAAATAGAGGAATTAATGCAAGAATTGAAAGAAAAATATACAATTGTTATCGTAACACACAACATGCAGGAAGCGGCGAGAGTTTCGGATTTCACCGGCTTCATTTACAAGGGCGAGCTCATAGAGTTCGGACCAACTGCCGACATCTTTGAGCACCCTCAAAATAAGTTAACCGAGGATTATATAACAGGAAGATTTGGCTAAGAAAGAAGGGATAAGAATGGAGGTTAGACGCTCGTTTGAAACTCAATTGAACAGTTTACAAGAGAATCTGGTGGAGATGGGCAATTTCGTGCGCAGGATGCTGCAGAAGGCGATGAAGGCTCTGATAGAGCAGGATGTCGCCCTTGCTGAGGAGGTCGTGGCGGATGACGATGTTGCCGATGCAATGGATATCAACATTGAGACAAAATGTATGCGGCTTATCGCCCTACAGCAACCTATGGCGAGCGACCTCCGAGTAATCGGAACGGTTCTGAAGGCAATCGCCGACATTGAGAGAGTTGGAGATTATTCTGTGGATATAGCTAAGACCGCGATAAGACTATCCGGGGAAAAATATTTCAAGCCATTGGAGATTATCTCCCAAATGGGGCAGATAGTAGACACGATGATAGAAGAGGCTCTCAAAGCATTCGTTAATAGGGATTTGGAACTGGCTCGTAAGGTCTGCGAGGATGACGACGAAATAGACCACCTATATAAGAACCTCTTTGATGAACTACTTGACTATATGCGCAAGGACCCCAATCTGATCTACCAGTCCACATACTTCCTTTTCGTTGCCCGCTATCTTGAACGCTGTGCGGACCATATCGTTAATGTAGGGGAGAGAGTGCATTATATGGTGACTGGGCAACTTCTTCAACTCGCACCCAGCCACCGTTCAACTGTTGAGGAAAATGAGTATAAGGGAGAGGTTGGAAATCATAAGGGATAGAATAAGTAAGTCAGCGGAAAAAAGCGGAAGGAAAGCCGAGGATATTATCCTGCTCGCCGCTTGCAAGGGCGTTGATAATGAAAAGGTAAAGGAAGCGATGGAGGAAGGAGTGAGGTTTATCGGCGATAATTATGTTCAGGAGGCAGTCAAAAGAAAAGAGGATCTCGGTGCATTACTAGATAATATTCAATGGCACTTCATAGGGCATCTGCAGACCAATAAGGTGAAGAAAGCTATGGAGCTCTTTCATATGATTCAAACTGTTGACTCCCTCCCCCTCGCCCTTGAAATAGATAAAAGGGCAAGAGCAAAGGGAAAGGTGTTCCCCATACTAATAGAGGTAAATATAGGGGAAGAACCGAGCAAATTTGGTATCAAGCCACAAGAGCTTTTTAGCTTCCTTGAACAATTAAGGGAGCTTCAAGGGATAAAGGTGCTCGGGCTTATGACTATGGGACCGCCTTTAGAGAAGGAGAAAATGCGTCCCTACTTCGCCAAGATGAGGGAGCTTTTTGAAGGGGCGAAGGAGAGATTCAAATCCGCGGGAAATATAGAGATGCAAATTCTCTCTATGGGGATGTCTTCCGATTATGATGTTGCCATAGAGGAAGGTTCTAACCTCGTTAGGTTAGGCACAGCCATTTTTGGGGAAAGGAGGTAGATTTTATGCAAGAATATGAGGAACAAGAATATGAGGAAAGGGAAGGCTTCTTCTCCAGGATAGCTAGGTTCTTTTCCGGCTCTGAAAAAGAAGAGGAAGACGGATTTGAAGAGCCTTCGCTTGATGATTATCCAACGCCTAAGAGGAGATGGTCGCTTCGCCTTTACTCTCGCAAGGATGTCCCCATTTACAGGAAGGAAATCGTCAATTTCGAGAACGAAATAGGGGAAGCAGCAATTAGACTGAGGCAAGGCTTCATTGTTATCGTTAATTTGGAGAAGGCAAACGATGAAACCGCGAGAAGGGTAGTGGATTTTTTGAGCGGAGTAGCCTTCGGGATAAGAGGAAGCCACGAAAAAATAGGCACAAAAGTCTTCCTCTTCGCCCCCTCAGGCTATTCAATTTACTGATTATAAAAGGAGTGATTTAGATGAAAGGGACTACACCGCTCAATATAGGGTTTGGCAATTTTGTCATCGCCCAAAGGATAGTGGCTGTAGTTGACCCCTTCTCTTCTCCCGTCAAGCAGCTCATCCAGGAGGCGAGAAAAAAGGGGAATTTGTTGAACGCTGCTAAGGGGAAAAGGACGAGAAGCGCTATTTTTATGGACGATGGCACCATCGTTCTTTCCTCCCTCTCCCCAATGGCTCTCGCACGCAGACTGGAGGAGCTCGCTTTGCCACCCTTGGAGAAAAAGCCGACGGAAGTTCCACCCGAGGAAATGGGGGAATAAAGAGATTGAGAAGGGGGCTCCTCTTCGTCTTATCCGGTCCTTCAGGTGTAGGGAAAGACACCCTCCTAAAGGAACTCCTTAAAACAGACCTGAAGATTGCGAAATGCGTCACCTATACAACTCGTCCGCCTCGCCCGGGAGAGGTGGATGGAGTGGATTATAAATTTATAAGTCTCGCAAAGTTTGAAGAGCTCAAAAGGAATAACGCCTTCCTTGAATGGGCGGAAGTAGGAGGCAATCTCTACGCCACTCCAAGAGATTTCGTGGAAAAGAAACTTGAAGAAGGGAAAGATGTAATTTTAAAGATAGATGTTCAAGGAGCGATGAAGGTTAAAGAGCTCTTCCCCGAGGCAATCCTTATATTCATTGCCCCTCCCTCCTTGGAAGCTCTCGGGGAAAGGATGAGGAAAAGAGGCTCACCAGAGGAGGAAATAACCAGAAGGCTTGAAATCGCCTCAAGAGAAATGGAAATGGCAAGAAATTATCAATTCGTGCTCGTTAATAACGACCTTGAAGAAACCCTTGAGAAACTCTATAAAATCATCAAGCGTAAACAGGAGGAGAAGGAACTTGGCTCTTAAGGGTAGAAGGATATTATTGGGAGTGAGCGGAGGCATAGCGGTTTATAAGGCGGTGGAACTTCTTCGCATGCTACAGAGAGAAGGAGCAGAAGTGAGGGTTGTTATGACGGAATCGGCAACGAAATTCGTCTCTCCCCTCACTTTCAGCACACTCTCTCGCTATCCCGCTTACTACTCACTCTTCTCCGACCCCCAGCGCTGGGAGATAGAGCATATATCGCTTGCGGAGTTCGCCGAGCTTTTCCTCATCGCCCCCGCTACCGCTAACATCATCGGGAAGCTAGCCTCAGGAATAGGGGATGACCTTCTCACTACGACCGCCCTTTCGGTGAATTGCCCCAAAGTCATCGCACCCGCTATGCATAGCCAAATGTGGTCCAATCCCATCGTCCAAGAGAATATCAAAAAACTTAAATGGTCGGGCTATTATATCGTAGAACCCGAAGAAGGAGAATTAGCCTCGGGTGGAAGAGGCAAGGGGCGTTTAGCTTCCCTGGAGAAAATCGTTGAAGTGGTGAAGGAAGTCCTCAACCCAAATCTCCCTCTGAGAGGGGTAAAGATTTTGATAACCGCTGGACCAACGAGGGAATACATAGACCCTATTCGCTTCATCTCCAATCCCTCCTCTGGGATTATGGGATATACCCTTGCTGAGGAAGCGATAAAGAGGGGGGCGGAGGTCATCTTGATATCGGGTCCGACAAATCTTGCTCCGCCTCCGGGTTGCGTTTTCGTAAGCGTGGAGACCACAGATGAGATGCTTTCCTCGGCTTTGGAGCATTTTAAGGATGTTGATGTCATCATCGCCACTGCGGCGGTCTCGGATTTCAAGCCTTTAACGAGAGCAGAGCAAAAGATTAAGAAAAAGGGAGAGCTCGTCCTTAGGCTCACTACCACTCCCGATGTGCTCCTTGAATTGGGGAAAAGGAAAGGGAACAAAATCCTCGTCGGCTTCGCGGCTGAGACAGATAACTTGATAGAAAATGCGCTTGAGAAGATGGAGCAGAAGAATCTTGATATAATCGTCGCCAACCTCATCTCCCCAAATGAATATGGTTTCGGCGAGAAGGACCTCTTCGCAAGCATAATAAGAAAGGATAAAAACCCACCTGAACCCACAACCTTCAGCAAAAGAGAACTCGCAATTCGTCTCTTGGAAGAGATTGAAAGCCTCATAAAAGCGAAATAAACACCCTTCATGAAGGATTTAGGAGAAAGCGTTAAGATAATAGTGGGGAAGATAGCGGGGGAAATAGAAGAACCTATCACTTATTCCCTTCCCTCCTATTTGAAGAATATCAAGCTGGGGGCTTTCGTAGTAGTAGAAGTAGGAGGGAGATTAAGGATAGGCTGTGTTGTTGGGAGAGGAGAGGAAAAGGGAAAGGAGCCAGTTATTGCCTTCTTACCCATATCACCGTTTCCTCCCTTTCTTTTATCTTTAGCGCATTGGCTCTCAAATGAATACCTTTCCTCCCTTCAGGATTCCTTTCAAACCATAGTTCCTGAGGTGCTCAATGCGATTCCCTCCATTTATCTTTATCCCAATGTAGATTATCAACAAGTTAGGGGAAGGGTGAGAAGGGAAATGGTGAGAGAAGCAGAGGGAGGAGTGTCCTATACAACCTTAAGAGTTTATCCCACCTATCAGGCTCGGCAGAAAATCATAGCGTTAATAAACTCCCAAATCCTTATTCCCAAAGTCGAGGTGAAATTCAAAGAAAGGGAAAGCCAAAGAACCTTTACCCTTCCACCTATCCCCCAAATATCCCCTACCCCTTTCAACAGCTCTTCAAAAGTAACGATATTATGGGGAGGGGATAGAACGAAAAGATTGTCTCTTTACTCAGCAGCTATATTAAAGGTGTTAAACACGGGAGGAAACGCGATATTGGTCATGCCTGATTCCGCCTCCGCGGAATGGGCAGGAAAAGCTATGAATCAACTCGTTAAGACGACATATATCTATCATAGAAAGCTTCCCCTTTCCCAAAGGTTTGCCCTTTGGGAACAACTTTCTAAAAGCTTCCATTCAAGCCTCGTAGTGGGAAATCGCTCCGCTCTATTCGCTCCCCTTCCCAATGTAAAGCTGATTATCGTTGAAGGGGATGGCGAATCCTCTCTAATCCGTAGAGAACCTCCCTCCTATGACGCGGGCAATGTCGCTTATCAAAGGATGGTTCAAGAAGGAATGAGGGTCATTTATGGTTCCGACCTTCCCGCCCTCTCCCGGTTCAATTTAGCTAAAAAGGGAATCCCCCTCAAAAAACTGCCCTTTAAGTTGGGGGAGATGGAGATTTTGGATGTAAAAGGGACAAGGCATATCATACCTCCTCAAACGAGAGAGGAGATTGATAAAGCACTAAGGGGAAATGAGAAAGTGGTTTTAGTTGTGAACAGGAAGGGTTTATTTTATCTTTCTTGTCGGGACTGCGGTAATTCGTTCCTCTGCCCTTCCTGCAATGTCCCTCTTATTCTATGCGAAGTGGGAGTGCAGAAAAAGCGCTTTCTCTTCTGCCATCTCTGCGGAAATCTATCTCCCGCTCCCGATGTCTGTCCAAACTGCGGAAGCTACCGAATATCAGCAAGGGGGATGGGGGTTCAAAGGCTCGCCGCTGCAGCCAAGCGACTGTTTCCCACAGCGAGAATCACAACCCTATCAAGCGAAACGCCAAGCCAACCATTCTGGGAAGCGGATATCATCGTGGCGACCAGGGCAATCGTTCCTTGGGTTGACCTGATAAAACCAGCACTATCCTGTATATTTGACATAGATTCCCTCCTTAGATTCCCCAACTTCTCTCAATATGAGAGGGTTTATAGATTGATATTCACTCTGCGAAAAGAGAGCAGGAAGCTGATAATCCATACAAATCAACCCGAGACGCCCCTCTTCTTCTACGAACCGATTGAATACCTTGAGATGGAAAGCAAAGCGAGAAGAGAGAGGAATTTCCCTCCATTTGGACATATCCTTACATTTATCATCTCTGAAGAGGAGGAAAGTAAGGCGATTGAGAAAGCAAATGGCTTATATCAGCACCTTATAAGCCATAACTTCCATTGTCTCCCTCCTTTCCCTTCCCTTTATCCGAAAAGGGGAGGAGTTTACAGATATCTGTTGGTCATTCCAACGACTTCACTGCATAAAGCGAGACAGATTCTCAAAGAGGCGCTTGAATATGATAGAAATTTGAAATGGTTCCTGGATATCCAAGAGCTTCAATAGAAATTTCTCATTCCCATTTTATCAAATAACTCGCTTTGAATTTTGAAGGAAGCTCAACCGTATTCCCATCCATAAATCCGAGAAAGAAGACCAAATTCCCTCCGCCTCCATCAAAGAGGAAGATATTTTGAGCCTTGGGGTTGGATTTTATCCCCTCTATCCTAACAATGTTTTTCTCTCTCAGAAAAATAATGAAAGGACTATCCAAATTCAATGGCTCTAAATGAGATTCCCAGCATCTCCCTATTATCTTGCCCACATTCTCACTTATCATTCCGTCCAATCCATTCACAAACCACTGCTGAACGGAGGGAACGGTGAAAAGCTGAGCCAAGAAAGCGGAAACCCTCTTATTCCCTTTCGTAGTCAACTCTACTTCCACCTCAAGTTCTCTTTTCTCGCCAATCTTATATATGACCCTATAGCCTATTGGCTCCGATATCTTCCTTCCCGCTCTCTTTAATTCCCCTTCCGCTATCGCCTTTATGCTGTCTCCTCCTTCCTCAATCTCTAACCTTCCCTCCTTTTCCTCCTTGCTTCCCACATATCCCCTCTCGTAAATGCCGTAGTCTGTATATATGTGAAAATCCGCAAATATAACACCTGCTTCCTTATCCTCAAGTCTATCCGCTAACCACCCCTTCTCCTTTGATAGATGAAGGGAGAAATAATCGTTTCCAATGGAAACCTCGCTCTCTCCCTTTTTGACCCATGAGCCCTGGGCAAAGGAAAAAGCTACTACCAAAATGAAGGGAAAGAATTTCTTCATTTTCCCATCACCCCTATCTCATAAGTGAACTTCAACCATCTCGGCTGAATCTTCGCCTCTCCATCAAGAAAAGCGAAGAAGAGAGTGATATTACCCTCTCCGGAATTATAAATGAAGAGGTTTGAGCCGTTGGGAATCTCAACATTTCTTATCTCCACTTTCTCGTCTCTGCCTACGAGCTCCAAATTAACCTTATCAATTTTAAAGCTTCTGCTTTCCCAGACCCTTCCCGTTTGAGATAGAGAGATTTCCTCTCCATTAACAAGACAGGATATTATGCCCTGGAAATTCAATCTCTGGGCAAGGAAGGCGATGGTTTCCTTCTCCACAAAGGGACGAACCTGAACGCTTGTTTTTATATAAGGGGATGAATTGGAAAATTCGTAGAAAGCTTCATACTCCACAGGTGGGCGTGCAAAATTATTCCAACCGCTATTGGCTTCCCTCAAGAAGCTATGAACCTCCATGGTCAGGGATTCGCTCATCTTCAAGAATTTTATTTCCGCTTCTGGGTCGTTGTTTGAAGTGCCGATAAGGGGAAAAGCATTGCCCAGCGAATCATAGAACTCCCCATATATCCCCTTATCCGAGTATATCTCCCCTCCTTGCAACAAGCTCAGACCTTTCAAAACGAGGCTCTTAAGGTTCCCGTTCCTTCTCGTTACCGTAGCCGTGTAATTTTTCGTCTCAACTATATAATCCGCTCCATCGCATTCTATCTTGGGGAGGTGATTTCCTTTTTCCCTAAGGATTGGAAGACCTCCTTTTCCCAAGAAAATTGAATAAGCAAGCTCGTGTCTCACGCCCGGAGCTATCCTCCATCCCCTCTTTCCATCAGCCATAGCTAGGAGGAAATGAAACCCTAAATCTTCTATTTTCTCCCTTATGTAGACGTTCTCTGGGAGATTTGGGAAGGAGGGAAGGAGAAGCAGGAGATATTCGTCTTCCCTGAAGGCGCAAAGATAGGGAGCATAGGGATTGAGAGGGCGCCTTAAGGCATCGTAGAGAAAAGGCGTATGCCAATATCTCCATCGCCCCGTCTCTCCCTCTTTTGGATGGCGAATAAAGAAATCGTCATAGCAAATTCCCTCAAACGAATTCGCCATCCAACGGTCAACTCCCCTCAATTTAAACCACTGCCATAGCTCTCCCTTTGCCATCCCGATGTCCTTCTTAAACGAGATGCTGAACTTCAGGTCAATTCTTTCACTTCTGCCAAAGCGATATATGATTTCATAATTCATCCACTCAATCTCGCCTCCAAATTTCAGAACGAGCTCCTCTCCGCTTCTCTCTTGCTTAATCCCCGTTTTTAACTCGCTTGCCTTGAAAAGCTCACCCATCCCCATTCTTCTCTTCCCTTCCTCCCATTCCATTTTCTCAAGCCAATTCTCTCCACCCTTAACTGAGAGATGCTTCAAAAGTCCCGTCTTCTCATCAATAACGACCTCATAGATGCCGTTCTCAACTCTCAATCCACCTTCTCTTTCTTCTATTGACGGCACCCTTCCGATTCCCTCTTCCCTTACCGAAGTGGGGAAGGAAAATCCCTCAATTGGGAGGAATTCTTCTTTATTTCTAACCAGAACAATCGCTGGAGAATATGCCTTTATATCCAAATTGATTACCAACTTATCCTCTCTCATCTCGCCCTTGACTTCCCTCACCTCAAAAGCCTCGTAAAGATAAATCTTCCCTGAAGCGCTAATCAAACGCTTTGGCACCGAAAGCTTAACATTTACATCCTTCCCGCTCATATTTATCGCCACGATAGCCGATTTATCCTTATAGGTTCTCAGGCAGGTGAAGATGTCCTTCTTATCGGATTCAACCGCGAGATAGTGAGCTTCTCCTATGGAAAGTTCCTCAAAGCTTCTCCTTATAGCATATAAATGCTTTAAGAATGGACCCCGTCCTACATCTCCATCGTGATAGACCATCGGAGCCCCTTCTATCAGGGCGCAGAGGGCTAAGAAGGCGTTAAAGCTTCCGTTCCCATTCATCCCGGCGAATCTCACGGTATCGTGGCTTTCAACGAATCTCATTAAGGTCGCCCCTTTTGGATAGGCGTACTTTTCATATTCAAGCCACTCCTGAAGCCATCTTATGAAGTCCTCTCTTTTATATTGAGAGTAAGTCTGGCAGAGGAATAGGAAGGGGAAATCATATACCACATCGCTGTAGCGGAAGAACCAAGGTCCTGTTGCTTCGGGAAGGAGCATAACCTCCTTCTTGTATTTTCTCATCTCCTCCCTCGCCTTCGCCAATATCTGTAGCCCTCCCCAGAGTCCCGAAAGGGTAGGGCGATGGGGAGAATTTGGGTCCCAATTTGCCGGTCCTCCACCCGCGCAATCAACCCTATACCCATCAATATCCAGTTCCCTCACCCAATAAGATGCATGCTCAGCCATATATCTTTGCCAGACCTCGCTCGCGTAATCGCAGGAAAGACATCCCCACCAGTAAAGAACATTCCCCTTCTCATCCCTTGATACGGCTTCGGGAAGCTTTTCAAGCAATCCCGACTCCTCCCTTGGACCATGGGGAATTAAATCAAACAAAACCTTTATCCCCAAGCTATGCGCCTTTTGAATGAACTTCCTTGCTGGCTCTACCCCACCGAGGGCATTCTCTATCTTATAATAGTCGGTCGGTCCATATAGACCGGGATAGACGGGAAGGAGCCAAAGAACATTGAAACCCAAATCTGCTAAATGGTGGAGATAATTTGAGAAGTTATCAAACCCTCCCACATCCTGAAGCCCGCTATCCATCGTTCCTCCCGGATAGGCTGAATAAATGACAGCCCTCCTCGCCCATTCCGGTCTATCCTGGGGAGGTTTCAAACCGATTATCTCGTAAACCTCCTGCTCCTTCCTTAATGCTTCACCCAAATCCCCTTGAACAATTCTTATTATTTGCGTTCCACCTGCTAATTCTCTCCTCTTCTCCATAACATCCGCAGCGGAGAGGGTGTGAATTATATCTATCCCCTCTTGCCCCTCCCGGATATAACTGCTTGCTCCTTCGGTTTCTGAATAAAATAGGGCGAGAAAACTTATACCTAACTTCTCGTTCCTCATTATAACACAGCGGTTCCCCGACCAAGCATTATCGTCGTTTATAATTCTTCCCTCTTTCTCAAATTTATATCTCAAGGGAGGGAAATTTGAGGGAATCATGAACCAACAATCGCTTTTATTACCTATCCTTATTCCAGCCAAAGAAAAACGAAGATTGCTTATATGAGGCTTTTCTTTCCCTTCATAAATTATCTTTCCATCCCTCAAAATCACATCGCTCTTCGGCAAAAGGAAATAACTGCTTTCAATTATCCAATCTCCTATTTTGCTTCTTATTACCAGTTTCTTACCGCCTTTTTCCTCCTTCAGTTCATAATTCAGCATTTTTATCGGGTTCCCCAATCCCTCCCAATCCTCCTTTTTTATGATGAACAGCGGTCCTCTCACCCCTCCTTCTCCGCCTCTATC
The DNA here is from genome assembly GCA_014360495.1 of bacterium. Taxonomy (NCBI): domain Bacteria; species bacterium. Next base: position 94,885 of record JACIXR010000006.1, on the reverse strand, counting down.
ATAAATCCTTATAGAGATGATATTTTCCTCTCCCCACTTAACGAGCCTTTCAGGTATAGTGTAGATGCGAGACTTTTCCCACCAGTTTTGCGTCTCCTCCCCTGTCTTGCCGATGAGCTCTCCATTGAAGTAAACCCAATCGAAATCGTCCACAGCCCCTATATAGAGCAATAAATCCTTTCCCTTCCACTCCTGAGGAATCGTTATTCCCTTTCTTAAAAAGGCGTAGCCGTTATAAGGCTTCCAATCGGGTGAAGGGGAATTGGGATAGACTTGAGTGTAGCCCAAATCCTCCCACATCCCAGGAAGGGGGAAATCATCCCATTTACTGTCATCAAATGATGGCAAATGCCATCCCTCTTTTTCCCCCTTATCCTCGGGGTCTATTGCAAATTTCCAGCTGCCCTCAAGGGAAATACATCTATCTTTCACGGCTTCCTTAAGCGCTCGTTTCTCAACGAGCCATTCCCCTTCTACTTGGATATCAAGCGAAGATGTCCCTTTTCCATAACCGAGGGCTTGTAGCTTGAGGGGAAGATAGATAATGGAATTGAGGAAACCGCTTTCCTTAGAAAAATGGAGAGCAACCTTTGAGTTGGAGAAGATTATCTCCTTGGAATTTTCCAAAAGGGAAAACTCCCTGTTATTTGCTAAAACGGATGCGAAAACAAAGAAAGGGAAAAGGAGGAAAAAGAACGGTTTCGCCATAGAAATCACTCCTTAAGTGTTTGTATTGGCAATTCCTTTGATAATTTGGCGAAATTATCCTTTATAAGGCGATGCTGTTGCCGATAGAATTTTCTCGCCACATATCCTTGCACAATCCCGCCGAAGGGCATTGGATAGAAGAGAAGCATAAGAAATATCCATAGACCAAAGCCAATTCCAGCAGATATCAATCCTTTCCTCCATAGAGGATGTCCCCTGCCTTTTACCAAGCCCACCATAAGCATAATCATTCCAACTCCAACGAGGAGTAAGCCGAGAAAAGTGATGAATATGAGGAGGCGAGTCAAACGATATAAACTGCCCATAGTCTCCGCCTCCAACCTCTCCGCTTCCTTCAAGTAAATCTCCTTCTCTTTCTCCAATTTCTCACTACCTTCATCGTTTAACCCAATCTTCAGAAGGGAGAGAGAAGCAACATATTCGGGTCTCACTAAGGAATAATCAGCTAATTTCTCGCCGATTCTTTTGATTGACTCTTTATCCCCTATTTTTTCGCTCATTTCCTTTCCCATTTTCTCCAAGTTATCCCAAATCCAACGGAGGGAGGAGTTTCGCAGACCAGCGCAGGCAAGAGGTTGAGACTGCCCCAGGGCGGAAAAGACAAGGGGTTGGGGAATCTTCTCCTCGCTTCCGCTCGCCTCCTCCAATTTATCCCTTGCTTCCCCCAATCTTCCCTGTTTGAAGTTACAATAAGCCGAAAGGAAAAGGGAGAGAGGGTCCTTGTTCTTCAGATGCTCGCTCGCCTCGCTCCACTTCCCCACCCTCATCATCGCTTCTCCAAGCAAGATTTGACTGAATTTCGTCTTGCTTTTCTCAAGATGGGGAATCGCTTTCTCCCATTGAGTAGGATGTTGAGCGAGGTAGAAAAGCGCAAGGGTTTCCTCAACAAATGGTTCCTTTATCCTTTCCGCTCCTTCTTCAAGTAGGGATATAGCCCTATCCGTTGGCGTGCCGAATTGGATGAATAAACCTATCGCCTCCCTTATTTTCCCCAGGGCTTCCCCTTCAGGAGTCCTTGAACAGCCATTGAAAAGGAAGAGGACAACAGATATTGAGACTAATAAATATAGCAGTTTTTTAATCATCCTTTTAAATTGTAAGTTTACCATTTGGGGCAGTCAATTTATTCAACCATAAAATAGGATAGAAATCCCTCTTCTATTTTTCCCGCTGAGTCATCTTTCCCTCGTCTTACATCCTTCTCAATATCTTCCGTATCTCCTTCTCCACTGCTTCAATCTCCCAGAGTGGCGTGGAAAGCCCAGCGGTTATACCTATCCTCTTCCCTCCCCTAAACCATTCCTCCTTCAAATCCTCCCCTTTCTCCACAATATAGCTTTCTATACCCACCTCCTCACAAGCTTCCTTCAGTCTCCGTGTATTGGCGCTCCTCCTCCCTCCCACTATAACCATCACATCTACCTCTTTAGCAATCTCCCTTGACACAACCTTTCTCCTCTCCACCTCCGGGCAGGATGTATCCTCAAATCTGAAATCCTTTATCTTTCCTCCTAATATCCTCGCTATAAATAGAAATCTCTCTCCACCTTTCGTTGTTTGACAGAGGAAACCCGCCCTCTCAAACGATGGCAATTCCTCCGCCTCCTCCTCATTTTCTATAACCAACCCACTACCATCAATATATCCGAGCATCGCCTGCACTTCAGGATGTTCCTTATCCCCAAAGATAATCACTTCCCTCCCCTCCCTATATAGCTTCAAAGCCGTCATTTGCGCCCTCCTCACCCTTGAGCAGGTGCAATCTATTATCTTGATTCCTTTTCCTTCCGCCCTCTTCAAAAGCTGGGGAGGAGAGCCATGGGCTCGCACAAGCATAAAGCTATTTGGGGGTATCTCTTCAACATCTTTTGCCACCCTCAAGCCCATTTGCTTCAATCTCGCCATCTCCCCCTCATTATGTATTAAATCCCCGATTACATAGACTACTTCGCCCCTCTGAAGCGCCTCCTCGGCAAGCCTGATTGCCCTCCTAACTCCAGGGCAAAAGCCCAAACCCTTTGCTCTTTTCAGGAGATTCTCAAGCTTTCCCTCACCCAATTCTCTATTTCCCTCTTTAACGAACTCCTTCCCTTCAATTGTGATAAATGAAAGATAGCATCATCAACATAGGATTCACATATCTCCCTCGTATAGCTTTCCGCTCCCACCTCCTCTAAAATCTCCAATGCCCTTTCTATTTCCTCCTCGCTTTTCTCTTCCTTGCTCAATATCCCTTCCAATTCCTCTTTTCTTGTGCTTTTGTTGAGGGCGAAAACTATGGGGAAGCTCTTCTTCCCCTTGTGGATATCCTCAGCTGGCTTCCCTATCTTCTCAGGTTCACCCCAAATCCCAAGATAGTCATCCTTGATTTGGAAAGCCAAGCCGAAAAACATCCCGAATTTGCCCGCCCTTTCAATCGTTTCCTCATCTTTTCCCGCTAATATAGCCGATATCCTACAGGAACGCTCAAACAGCGCTCCCGTCTTCCTCCGTATCATATCAAGATAATCGTTCACTATCGCTTCCGCTTCTTTTTGCATCTTCAAATCAAGATATTGCCCTTCCGTCATCCTCAATATCGCCCAAGTTAGCTCCTCCAAAACCCTATTGACGACTACCTCTGGAAAATTTTCCCTCAAGCGAAGCGCGGATAAATTGACAAGAGCCTGCATTGATGAGCCGAGATTTATCGCCTGTGGTATCCCCCAGATTTTCCAAACCGTTGGGCGGAACCGCCTAACCTCGTCTCCATCCTCAATATCATCGTGAATGAGGGAGAAATTGTGAAGAAACTCAACCGCGGAAGCGGAGGGAACAGCGAGCTGGGGTTTCCCACCGAAAAATTTTGTTAGAAGAAGAAGCATTAAGGGACGAATCCTCTTCCCGCCGTATTTCCTTCTCTCTTTCTCTTTTAACCAACTCCCCTTCTCGTCCTTCCATCCTAAATGATAACGCATAAAGTCGTAAAGAGGGAGTTCAAATTGCCCTAAAACCTCCTCCATATCCTTTTCAACGAGTTTTAGGGAGGAAGTAAAAAATCTTTTCAAAGCCTCACTCATTACCTTCCTCCCTTTAATAGTCTATATTCTATTGACTCAACGAGCGCTTGCCATGAAGCCTCAATGATGTTCGTGGAAACGCCTATTGTAGACCAAACCTCTTCTCCGTCAAACGATTCAACCAATACCCTCACCTTCGCAGCTGTTCCTTCGCTTCCGCTTATCACCCTCACTTTGAAATCAGTTAGGCGGATTTTCTCCAGCTCTGGATAGAATTGCAGGAGCGCCTTTCTCAGGGCGTTATCCAGAGCGTGGACGGGTCCGTCTCCCTCTGCGACGGTATGTGTGACCACCCCGTTTACGCTCAATTTCAAAGTAGCTTCAGTGACGAATTTCTCGTCTTCTTTCCTCTTCTCCACTATCACCCGCAGACCTAAGAGGTCAAAGAGCTTTCTATATCCGCCTGTTAATTTTTTTACCAAGAGCTCGAAGGAGGCTTCTGCTCCCTCAAAATGATAGCCCTCGTTCTCCAATTCAGTCAATTTATCCAAGATGAGGCGCGTTTCCTTAGATTCCTTCGTGAGGTCTATATCCAATCTTCTCGTCTTATAGACGATTGTTGAGGCGCCAGCCAATTCCGAGACGAGGATTCTCCTCTCGTTCCCAACTGCCTCTGGCTCTATGTGTTCGTAGGAGCGAGGGTTTTTCATAATAGCATCAACGTGCACGCCTCCCTTATGCGCGAAAGCTGACCTCCCGACAAACGGCATATTGTTTGCGGGCACAATATTGGCTAACTCCGCAACGAAATGGGAAAGCTCAACGAGATTCTTCAATCTTTCCTTGGGAATGACCTCATATCCCATCTTCAAGACGAGGATGGGGATTATTGAGCAGAGATTGGCGTTTCCGCATCTTTCCCCATAGCCGTTTATCGTCCCCTGAATGTGAGTGGCACCGGCTTGCACAGCTGCGATGGAATTAGCTACAGCCGTTTCAGAATCATTATGGGCATGGATGCCCAAGGACACTTTTACCTTCTCCTTAACAACAGCGGTTATCTCCCCTACCTCGTTTGGCAGGCAACCACCGTTTGTATCGGCAAGGCAGATGACATCGGCGCCTGCTTCCTCGGCTGCTTTCAGGCATTCCAAAGCGTAGGCGGGGTCGGATTTATAGCCGTCAAAGAAATGCTCTGCGTCAAATATTACCTCTCTATTGAAGGATTTGAGAAAGCGGATTGATTCCTCTATCATCTTGAGATTCTCTTCAAGGGAAACATGGAGGACCTCCCTGACATGAAAGTCCCAAGCTTTGCCGAAGATTGTAACTGTAGGAGTATCCATTTGGACAAGCATAACAAGGTTAGTATCGTCCTCCGGCTTGCGGTTAGCCCTCCTTGTTGAGCCGAAGGCGGCAAGCTTGGCGTTTTTGAGGGGTTCCTCGCTCATCTTCTTAAAGAAGGCGAGGTCCTTGGGATTGGAGGCAGGCCATCCGCCCTCAATGTAATGTATGCCGAACTCGTCAAGTTTACGAGCTATGCGAATCTTATCCTCAAGGGAAAAGGATATGCCCTCCATCTGGGCGCCATCACGCAGAGTGGTATCGTAAAGGGTTATCATCATAAGGATACCTCCTTTATTTGACAAATTTTAACAGGGGATTTTGATTTTAGCAAATTTCTGTATAATTCCATAACATTTGAGACTAATTAGGAGATTTCCCATATTGATTGACTATAAACTCTAAAGGAAAATCTTCCTTCCTTGGATTTTTGGTCTTCTTGAGAATTGTATCTCTTGAAACGCCGAAAGCTTCCTTTGCCGATTCTACTCCACTTCTATGGATGGTTTCATTTACTGATTGCTTCTACTGAAAAACGCTGATTGGGGGTTGTTATAATTGGAGAATAATTTTGAAAAAAAAGACCTGGGCGGGGGAGCGGTATACCGCTCCTCTCGCCCCTGTTTTTGACTACTTTGTTGATACTTTCCCTATGAAAGTATCCTCATCCCATTCAAGTTTAAGATTCAAAAGCTCGCAAAGCTCTTTCAAGGGAAGATAAAGCTCCTTATCTTTAATATAAGCCTCTACCTCCCTTCTCTCTCCATCATTATATATCCACCATTTATCCTTTATATTCGCTATCTTCGTGGCCCCATCGTCCTTTTTAATCGTCAAAAGCTTTCCTTCCCTCGTCCATTCAAAGGATATGTTTAGGGTCTCCAATAAAGAATCAGCGGAAACGAAAGGCTTGCCTCCCTTCGTAAAGCCCTTCTTTGGGTCCTGCGGTTTGTCATTGATATATAGAAAAGGGTGGAGATTACATTCCTTATCTCCTCTTCCCAAATCTTTTATATACTTTCCCCTAATGTCCTTCAACTTCTCGGAAAATGGCAAATTTTCGCCCTCTGGCAGCAGAACCATATCCCAAACATCTAAAATGGGTTTTAGAACCTCATAGCGCTCTTGATAGTAAAGAGCCTTAGCATAATCACCTACCCACTCGTAATAATATGCAAGGTTTGGCCAGAGATACCATGTGGGACTGGGTTGGATGTCGTGGAACACTCTAAACCAATATTCCCTGGCAAGGGAAGGGGAAGCGAATTCCGTTTTCAAATATCCCTGCTTTGATTCAACAATCCTTATAGCGCCTGGATAGGAAGTAATATACTCGTCCAATATTTTTGGGGCTTCCCTCTCTCTTATTTCCTCCTGCCAAGCTTCGACCTCTTCTTTTGTCTTATGCACCGTGGAATAATGAAACACCATATCGCCATCTTTCTTTCGGACCTTGATCACCGCAATAGAGAGGTCGGGGTCATATTCCTCTATTATCCTTATACACTCCTGATAAATTTTCCGCAACTCCTCAAGCTTTGGTAACACGAGCTCTTGCCAAGTTCCATCTTGCGTTCTGCGAAGAAACTCCTGTTCCCTTCCCTGCATACGGAAATAATCTCTTAACACCTTAGGAACCTTCCAATAAGCTATCGGGCCAACTAGTATATCTAATTGGGAATCAACGCTCGGTAGAATCTGGCTCAATGACATACAATATTTGCTGATAAGCGCGGAAATAATAGCCTTGCTTTCCAATGCTTTCGCTTGTTCTCGTAGTTTCAGGAGGTGCGTTATATGAAGCCACCAGTTACCCAGCTCGGTCATTTGGGTGACTTCGTAGTCAGCCTTTAATGCTTCCCGCACCAATGGGTCTTCCATGCTTGCGTCATAATTATCGCTCGCAATGGAAAACAAACTCTTCAATATCAAAATAACTACAAAAATAAACCATCTATTCCTCATTTCTTTTCTCGCCTACCTCCTTATTAATGTAATCTTAATTTAGGTTTACAAACATCGCAGAAGCTATGGGATATATGATCAAAACAAAAAGGCGCATACATAATACAATTTTCGTCAGGGCAATGTTCCCAACTTACGATAGCGTGCCCTAACTCATGAGCTAAAATACTTTTGATTGCCTCCTTATCCACATCGTCTTCTATCAGTGCATAATTGGGGTTAAATATACGAGTTACCTGCTCGGGGTTACGATATCCCGTGAGTTTCGACTCATCCAAGGGGTCATACCCTACATTGGGCGCAGAATAGTATCTAATAGCTCCAACATAGATATCAACACTTACGCCTTGGCTTCCAGGCAAAGGATTGCTACATCTGCCTAAATAGTAAGCCCCTGCTTCAGGGGGGTAACCGGGTATCTCTACCAAGTCGCTTATAATATGTACAAATATTCCATATTGGTTGGAGAGATGCGCTGTCAGGTCGTGAATAGTAACTAATTTCCCTATAAAATCGGCGTTTTGGAAATCCCAGAAGTGGAGCTCAAATTTTAATTCTTTAAAATCTTCATATGAGGCTTCTCCCAGGTTGGTTTGGTCGAATACGAATATGTCTTTCTTACCAGGGTTTAGCCTTTTATATCCTCCTTTTACAAAGAAGCCTCTATATTCATCATAACGAGAGAGCCCGTCTCCCAAGAAATTACTCGGAGGGTAGTCATCAGTGTCATCTTGAGGAGAAGCATAAGGTCCATTGAATTCCCAGGCATCACCTATATAGTTCAAATCATTGTCTACTGGTATACGAACGATGAATTTATCGGGATTACCTTTTATGTGGGCAAAATCCAGACCTGATGGTAAGTTTGCGAGCGCGTATAGCTCACCATAAGCCCCATAATCATAACATTTCACCTTAACTACTGCTGTTCTCACAGGCAATTTGGTAACAGCTCTATCGTTTTTATAAGGCTCGTTTTGGGGGTCGCTACTATAAACCTCAAGTTCTGACTGCCCTGGCTCAAATTGGAGGTCCCACTTTTGCTCTAATTCCTTACCTGAAGGCACATCTTTGTTCTTGCATATACCCGGTTCCTGTGATGAATCAAGGTAAAACCATATATATGAGGAAAGAGAATTTCCCTTATGGTCTGCTTGAGGAGTTATCTCTGCGACGAAATCAGCGTCCTTCTCATATTCTGGAAGCCAATCCTCTTTACAATCGGTTATCGTGAAATCCCAAACGGTCAATTTCACTGGGTCTGACCAAACTTCTTTGTCGTCAAATGTCTGTATTGGATTGAGTCTCTCCGGCTTATCAGGGTCATTAGCCTCAGGTATGTCATCAAATTGAAATGTTAGGGATATTATACCTGTGAAATTTTCAGGACACTTATAGTAGATGTAGGTATAGTCGTTAATTAATCGTGTACTTCTCCAATCAGACCAGGGAACAAACTGTCCGTTTTCATTTAGCTCGCCAAATTGACCGCCTGCACCTCCATCGCTCCCATTTCTAACCTCCATAGCGTTTTTCGCTATCCCATTTGGAAATGAGCAAGGTGGATTGGTTATGATGCATTTGTCGTCATCCTCTTTAGGACAAGCACCTTGGACTTTTATATCAAATGTATAAATTCCCCGAGGTGCGGTTGCAGGAGGAGGCATCCCCACTTTGTTCATTGTTCCATCCCAAGCGCAAGGGTCCCATTTCAGTATTTTGGGCTGGGATTGGACTATTAGGTTATAAAATCCATTTAAACCAAGACAGAAACGTTCCATTTTGGAAAACATTTCAAAAATTAGACGATTATACTTTTATTTTTGTTTCTTCAATGGGCGGGGGAGCGGTAAACCGCTCCCCTCGCCCCTAATTTTAAGCTAATATCTTCAAGAACTTCCAAAGTACATAACCTAAAGCAGAGAGAGAAAGCGCTCCAGCAAATATTGGCATTCTGGGTGATTTATGTTCTTCTCCCCTTATAGGATAGCCCCGTTGGCTGTCGCTAACCCAATTTCTTCTGCTCATCTTCCCAGAAGGGCTTACCTTGTTTTTGGTGATTTTGGTTCCTTTAGTATTGCCTGCCAATCCCTTGAGCGGATTTCTCGTCGGGAAGATCTTTTGTGAAAACTTATCCCTCCCAACACTCCCTGCTATTGTGGCAGGTTTTTCTCCCTTTGCTAAATAATCAGTGAAATTAGTTATTTGCTGTAATCCTGTTCCATCGGGGTTTATAAGGTAGATATTTGCCGCAGTGTTTCCATTTTGTGCTATTAACACTATTCTGTCACCTGATGGAAGCCAAGCGACACCTTCTATAAAGAAGTTATCAGCCAATGAAAACAAAACTTCTCTACTAGAGCCATCAGCATTCATAACCCATACCTCATTCGCTAAAGCATAAATAATCTTTGAACTGTCAGGTGATATTGAAACAACACTGCCCCAATCTCCCTCGTCTGGATTAGTAAGCTGAATGAAAGCTGTGGCAGGAAAGGGTTTTGTTAAGTCCAGGTCAACACGCCATAAAGTTCTGACAATATCTCCTTGGCTATTTTTCACACCCCTTACAATGAGCAAGTATTGACCGTTGGGCGCCCAGGCGAGAGGGTAACTATTATCCCCAGCGACAACCCAAGCTATATCATTTCCAGTTTTATCAACTATTAAAATGCCACCTACTGGCGTTTCGCTTTCTCTCCAAGTAGAAATTGCTAAGAAATTGCCATCAGGAGACCAAACTGGATCCCCTCCCCCATAATTATCACTGGTAAACTCACGGAAATTTGATCCATCCGGATTGATAAAGTATATACTGTCTCCTTTTGGATAGCTATAAAGAACACATGCAATTGTGGAGCCATCAGGTGATATAGCGAGTTGTCTTCCAGCAGTAAAATTAAGCGGTTCTGTAAGCTGGTTAATCTCTCTTGTCGCAAGGTCCACCACAAAAAGCTCAGCTGGTTCGTATATAACATCGCCTGTATGGATATTAGAGGTGAAGTATACTTTTCTACCATCGGGAGAGACCGCTAGGCTAAAAATATCTGGCGGGAATACTGTTTCTTCTATTGTAGCAAAGCCTTCTTCTCTCCATAGTAAGGATAAAGCTATTACAAACAAAGCATATAGAGATTTTCTCATTTTAAAAACCTCCTTTCCCATTATTGTAATTCTTCTGGGTGCATAAATACAAACCCGTTAAAAGCGCCCCTTATGGACTTTGCTATATAGTCAACGCCTAAAGATATATAGTCCTCGTCATTATAATTTGTAAGTGTAACGGTCTCTAGTAGGGAACCACTGGTAGGAGCTTTAAGGACCCTCAACACCGCATAAGAGTGTTTTTCACTTGCTTTGTAAGGAGGGCTGTATTGCAGTGGCTGGGACCTAATCGCTTCTGAGCAATCACCCTTTAGATTTTCATCCCCAGGTATAGGTATAAGTTCCTGGACAAAGGAGATTATTCAGGGTTTCCAGTTTAACGAGTTGTTGAGTTGAAGTATAGATTGATATAGTAGCGGAGCAGAGCTTTTTCTGGGCTGATTTCAGCTGGAATGTGATAGTCGTGTTGTGATTATCACCACCGGGATTGTTTATGAGATACTCCGGCTGCGCCTCAACTGTTAAATTGTTGAAATTAACCGTTATGCTCGCCTCTATTGGTCCTATCCGTTGGTAGGTGGGAGGGGGACCTGTAACTTTTGTATAGGAATAAGATGCTCTAACAAGGTAGCTTGTGTTGTGGCAGGCAAACCCCCAGAAGGGAGGTGTGGAGAAGACAATGTAGTTTTGATAGCCTGTTGGAGGGTCTGAGCAGACAGTTGAAATTTGGTCGGGTGTGTAGGTTGTTCCCTGCGGATTATCAACCCTAAAATGCTGGGGCTCGTGAACATCCGTTTGCTCTAATATATCAACGGAATCAACGCCAAATCCTATGACCGGTGGACTGAAATTCGCAATAACATGAAACCCCACTCCACCAGCAACTGTTCCCGATGTTACACATTGGGATTGTGGGGAGTTAGCGGTCAAGTCAGGTGTCCAGCGTGCGTGCAAAGCAACCGAAATAGGGTCTCCAAAGCCGAGGGAGACACCAAACAGCCATATTTGGAAGCTACAAAGCTCCCTCCGAGAGAGAGTAGCTTCCCCCACAACACACTAACTACTCTTTCTCTTTTCATCTATGCACCTCCTGTATATTTTAGCCCCCACATAATTGTAGGGCGTCATTTCACTATTATAGACGCCCTACGATTTGAAAAAGTTTCAAACTTCGTTGCTTCCTCAAGACTGAATAGCGTGCCTCTCCCCGTTTAGGAAGAATCAAACTCCTTAGAAAGGAGGTGATCCAGCCGCAGCTTCCGCTACGGCTACCTTGTTACGACTTACTCCTCCTCACCGAGGATACCTTCGGCACCTCCCTCCGCCAGAGGCGGTTGGGCCAGTGACTTCGGGTACCCCCGACTCGGATGAGTTGACGGGCGGTGTGTACAAGGCCCGGGAACGTATTCACCGCCGTTTGGCTGACCGGCGGTTACTAGCGATTCCGTCTTCATGCAGGCGAGTTGCAGCCTGCAATCTGAACTAGGGGATGCTTTAGGGATTAGCTCCGCCTCGCGGCATTGCTTCCCTCTGTACATCCCATTGTAGCATGTTTGTAGCCCAGGACATAAGGACCACGCGGACTTGACGTCATCCCCACCTTCCTCCAGGTTGACCCTGGCAGTCCCCTTAGAGTGCCCGGCATTACCCGATGGCAACTAAGGGTGGGGGTTGCGCTCGTTGAGGGACTTAACCCGACACCTCACGGCACGAGCTGACGACAGCCGTGCAGCACCTGTGCTGGCTCCCTAACCCAAAAAGGGTTAGGGTCGCTTACCTTTCGGCTCGCTACCACCAGCATGTCAAGCCCTGGTAAGGTTCTTCGGTTAGCATCGAATTAAACAACATGCTCCACCGCTTGTGCGGGCCCCCGTCAATTCCTTTGAGTTTCAACCTTGCGGTCGTACTCCCCAGGCGGGGTGCTTAATGCGTTAGCTTCGGCATTGAGGAGTTTAACTCCCCAACACCTAGCACCCATCGTTTACGGCTAGGACTACCCGGGTATCTAATCCGGTTCGCTCCCCTAGCTTTCGTACCTGAGCGTCAGGAAAGGGATAGGAGGCCGCCTTCGCCACTGGTGTTCCTCCCGATATCTGCGCATTTCACCGCTACACCGGGAATTCCACCTCCCTCTCCCTTCCTCAAGTGGAGAAGTATCGAGCGTCCTCCTCAGGTTAAGCCTGAGGCTTTCACACCCGACTTTCTCCACCGCCTGCGTACCCTTTACGCCCAGTGATTCCGGACAACGTTCGCCCCTCACGTTTTACCGCGGCTGCTGGCACGTAATTGGCCGGGACTTATTCGCAGGGTACCGTCAGGTTTCTTCCCCTGCAAAAGAGGTTTACACCCCGAAGGGCTTCATCCCTCACGCGGCGTCGCTGCGTCACCCTTTCGGGCATTGCGCAAGATTCCGCCCTGCTGCCTCCCGTAGGAGTCTGGGCCGTGTCTCAGTCCCAGTCCGGCTGACCACCCTCTCAGGCCAGCTACCCGTCATCGCCTTGGTGAGCCGTTACCTCACCAACTAGCTGATAGGACGCAAGCCCCTCCCTCGGCGGGAGTTTCCTCCCTTTCCTTAAGGAGGCATGCGCCTCCCTAAGCGTATGGGGTATTAGCCCCCTTTTCAGAGGGTTATCCCCCTCCGAGGGGTAGGTTGCTTACGCGTTACTCGGCCGTCCGCCGCTCCGTAACCTCCCGGGTAACCCCAGAAGGTCCGTCGCACGACTTGCATGGGTCAGGCGCGCCGCCAACGTTCGTCCTGAGCCAGGATCAAACTCTCCATCGGCTCAAAACTTTTATTTTCTAATTGGTTGTCTTCTCAAAGGGTCGGGGGAGAATACACGCTATTCAGTTTTCAAGAAGCAACCTCGCTCTAATATATTATATAGCAGATGTCAACAAGCTCGTCAAATCTTTTTTGAATTTTTTTCGCTCTCCAATCAACTATTATAACCAAGCTGTAGCAAATGTCAAATGGCAAATCCTTTTTCATCTATTATTTTATAGCAACAGCGAAAATTTGGCAAGTATTTTTTAATCTATATCCCAACCTAAAGCGGGGTCAGGACCCCATTGACCGGGACCATAAGGTAGCCAGTTGGGGTCGTAGGCGGGATAGCCCCAATATTGGTTGCCGAATCTCACCCAGCGAAGTGTTCCCGCCTTGACGAATTTGGCGTGCCCATCGGCGAAAATCATATTGTAAGCTGCCTCTACCGAACGAGGGTCTCCGCACATACATGCCTTCGTCTCGTGGTTATCTCCCCTTTCGTGAAGTATCATCGTTTGGGATGGGCGAGCTATGCGGGACATCGTCCACTTGACGCCCGTTGCAGGTCCCGCAGCCACGCAGTGCCTGTAGGCATAGTTAACGGCGAACGCACCTGGCCACGCTTCAGGCCAACCAGCTTGCTGTCCCGTATCGGGCGCACTTGGGCAATGCCAAATACTCGCATTTTTAATATACGGCATTAAGCGAGCGGCAGCGCTCCACCAGGGGTTGGCTGACCATCCCATACAGCAGGCATCCTGAGGATAGTTGAAGATGAGGAGGTCGCCCCAAGCTTGGGGGTCGCCCATGGGGAAGGTCTCATCCCAGTCTTGAACATATTGCATAAGCGCCAGCCCAATCTGCCGCATATTGCTCATACAAGCAGCCTTTTTAGCTTGCTCCCTTGACCTTGAAAAGACCGGGAACAAGATGCCCGCCAAGATAGCGATTATCGCTATCACAACGAGCAGCTCTATCAATGTAAAACCACGCCGACGCATAGAAAACACCTCCACCTTAAATTTATTTCAACTTAAAGTTTAAAGAATAAATGTTATATCTGTCAATAAATTTTTTATGTTTTCAAGGGGGTAGTTTCCCTTTCATCGTTATAGCCCGATTTCTAAACATAGAGAACAACTTAAAGAGTCCGATATGCTATGCAATCACAAAATTATATTGACGCCTCGGTTTTTGGAGAATATTATTTTTTTGATATGAAAATACTTTGGGCACCTTGGAGGTCAACATATGTGACGGAAGCAGGAAAAAGCGAGGAATGCATATTCTGTAAAAAACTCAACGGAAGCGACGAGGAAAACCTCGTCATATGGCGAGGGAAAAGCTGCTTCGCTATGCTCAATATATTTCCTTACAACAATGGGCATCTTATGATTGCTCCTTATAGACATATCGCCTCCCTAAACGATTTGAACGAAGAGGAAAAGTTGGAATTGATGGAAGCTTTGAGCCTTTTGATTGAGGTCTTAAGAGAAGCCCTTAAATGCCATGGTTTCAATATCGGGATGAATATCGGGAGGGTAGCGGGAGCGGGTGTCCCCGACCACATTCATCTCCATATCGTTCCTCGCTGGGAGGGAGATACCAACTTTATGCCCGTTATCGGGGAGACGAAGGTAATACCCCAAAGCCTGTCCGCAACCTATCAACTTCTCAAAGCTACCCTGGAGAAGCGAAAATGAACAAGCAGGAGAGATTTTTGGATTATAAAAAGAGGGTTTTCTCTTGTAGAGATTGCCCCCTTTGGGAAACCCGCACAAATGTGGTCATAGGGGATGGGAATATAGATGCGAAAATCGTCTTGGTCGGAGAAGGACCTGGGGAGAACGAGGATTTGCAGGGACGCCCTTTTGTGGGGAGAGCGGGTAAGTTGCTTGAGGAAGTTCTCCTGGAAAACGGCTTAACTCGGGAAGAGGTTTGGATAACGAATGTAATAAGGTGTAGGGCAACTATAAGGGAGGAGGGAAGCGTTCGCAATCGCCCTCCTCGCCCTCAAGAGGTGCAAGCCTGCAAGAAATGGCTGGAAGAAGAGCTATCAATCGTTAAGCCTAAAGTGATTGTTTGTTTAGGTGGTCCGTCGGCTGAGGTCATCATACATAGGGGATTCAAGATGACGGAGGAACGAGGGCTGTGGTTTAAGAGCCTATATGCGCCATTTGCCATCGCCACATATCATCCTGCCTATGTCTTGAGGCAGCCTGGGAGAGCCTTTGACGAGCTGCGCTGGATGTTATCCGAGGATATAGCGGAGGCAAGGAGGAGAGCGGAGAGCCTGCAAGGCGAGGAAACGGAAGAAAAGGTCATAATACCTCCGCCAGATGAGGGAGGAGAGCAGCTCAACCTCTTTTAAGGAATGATAGATTGGCTCTTCCCTAACGGTCTTACCCTCAGCGAGATTATAACATCCATTCTGGACATAGGGATAATAGCTTTCTTCATTTATGAATTGATGCTTTTGGCGAGGGGAACGAGGGGCTGGTTCATCATGCAGGGGTTGATAATCTTTTTCATCTCCCTATATATTTGTCATCTTTTGGATTTGGAAACCGTCAGCTGGGTTTTAGACCGCTTCGTTGTGCTTCTTCCTGTTGCCTTGGTAATCCTTTTTTATCCTGAGCTTCGCACCCTATTAGAGGAACTTGGGAGATTTGGATTCTGGGCTGGGCGTCCACGCTTTTTCTTCGGGTCAAAGCGCCCCCAATTAGCGATAATAGATGAAATACTCCGCGCTGTGAAATCCCTCTCCGCCAAGCGGATAGGTGCCCTCATCGTGTTGGAGAGGCAGGTAAGGGTAGACGATTACATCTATCAGAGCATCCCAATAGATGCCGAGCTATCCTCTCGTCTAATAGAATCAATATTTTATCCCGGCAATCCTCTCCACGATGGGGCGATTTTAATAAGAGGGAATAGAATAGTCGCCGCCAGCTGTGTCCTCCCCCTTTCCAGCAGGGAGGAATTGGGAGAGAATCTCCATACAAGACATAGGGCGGGCTTGGGATTATCCGAGCTCACGGACGCAGCGGTCATAATCGTCTCGGAGGAAACTGGTGCAGTAAGCCTTGCTTATGATGGAAATCTGAGACAGAATCTCAACGAAGACCAATTAAGGGAAATCCTTCGTTCCCTCTTCTTAAAGGAGGAGAAGCATGTGGGAAAGGCTAAAGCATAATTGGGGACAAAAGCTCTTCGCCTTCATATCAGCCGTCCTCCTGTGGATATATGTCCACACACAAGAAAACCCTATAATAACGCAGGAACTCAAAAAGGAGATAGAGGTTAACGGGCTTGCCACCGGTCTGGTCATTACCTCCCACTTGCCGACAGTTAACATTTCCCTAAGAGGAGCCAAGAAGAGGTTGGAAAGGATAAGCTCTAATTCTATCAGGGCGGAGATATCCCTTGAGGGAAAAGGAGTGGGGATATACAGCGTTCCGGTGAAGATTTCCGCCCCAAAGGGATTGGATATCTCCTATAGACCTCGCAAGATTAGGGTGGTTATTGATAGGATAGTTTCCCAGCAGATGGCTGTTCAGCCGCTCATATCATCTCCTCCTCCCGAGGGATTCTCGCTCAGGGCAATATCCCTAAATCCCTCAAATGTGCTCGTTTACTATCCCTTATCAAAAAAAGAGGAGATAGCGGGAGCAAGTGTGCTCGTTGATTTGGAGAAAGGGGAAGGGGATTCAATGCTTCCTGTTCTTGTGATGGATAGGAAGAATATACCTATGCAGGATGTTCGCGTTGAGCCTCCATTAGTCAAGGTGAGCATTAGATTTAATGTCTCAAGGGTGATAAAAACGCTCGCTGTCGTCCCTGACCTTGTTGGAAGCCTGCCCAATAACCTGGTGCTTGAGAAAGTAGAGGTAAGCCCGCCAGCTGTTGCCGTCACTGGTCCAAATACAATCCTTGAAAGCCTCAACACCATCAAGACCGAGAAAATAGATTTATCTCGTATTGAGGCTTCTTGCTCCTTGGAGGTGCCACTCGTGAAGATTGATAGAGTAAACATTCTTGGTAGAGAAACTGTCACTGTTAAGCTGACGATTGGAGGTGGAAGCAATGGGTGAACTTTTCGGAACGGACGGAGTGCGTGGGAAGGCAAATGAAAACCTAACGGTTGATTTCGTCACTATGCTTGGGCTTTCGGTGGGGAGCATATTGGGGAAGAACTGTAAGGAGATAATCCTGGGCAGGGATACGAGATTATCAAGCGATATGATTGCCTCGGCTTTCACCGCTGGTCTCCTTGCATCGGGAATGGATGTCTTGGACGCGGGAGTTATAACAACACCGGGAATAGCTTATCTCGTGTATTCAATGGGGAAATGGGGAGGCGTTGTCTCGGCTTCACATAACCCCTTTTACGAGAACGGAATAAAGCTGTTCAATATTGACGGTTTCAAGTTGCCAGAGGAATTAGAGGAAGAGATAGAGGGAAGATTGAGGGAGGAGAACTTTGATATAGCATCGCCAAGCCAGATAGGAAGGAGGATTGAGTTAGAGGAGGGAAAGAAAATATACAAAGATTTTCTTGCGAGCAGGGCAAATGGGGATTTCAGAGGTCTGAAAATAGTGGTGGATTCCGCTAATGGAGCAGGCTACGAGCTGGCGCCCCTTCTATTCAGTGAATTGGGAGCAGATGTTGTAGCAATAAATGTATCACCTGATGGCAGGAATATAAACGCGGATTGCGGCGCTGTTCACCCCAAGTTGATGGCGGAAAAGGTCGTTGAAAGCGGGGCTATTCTCGGTGTATCCCTTGATGGAGATGGAGACAGGGCGATATTCTCCGATGAGAAGGGGAGGATAGTGAAGGGCGATGGAGTGCTTTATATACTTGCAAAATATATGAAGGAAAAGGGGATACTGAGGGAACCAGTGATTACAACCCATATGACTAATTACGGAATAGAGCTTGCCTTTCGTGAGCTTGGCATAGAAGTTGTTAAGGTTCCCGTTGGCGATAAATATGTAGCTGAGAAGATGAGGGAAACAGGGGCTAATTTGGGAGGCGAGCAGTCGGGACATATTATCCTCTTCGACCATCTGCCCACTGGCGATGGAATGTTAACCGCGATAAAATTAATTGAGGTTATGCTGGATAAGGGAAAAACTTTATCTGAATTGTGCGATTACACTCTTTTCCCTCAGAAGCTTGTGAATATACCAACAAAAGAGCCAAAGAGATGGGAGAGAGACGGAAGGATAAGGCAAATTGTGGAGGAGACAAGGAGGAATTTCGGGGACAAAGTGAGGATTTTCGTTAGGGCGTCTGGAACGGAACGATGTCTTCGCGTTATGGTTGAGGGTGAAAGTGAAGAAGATGTAGAGAAGATAACGAGTTCTCTCGTTCAAGGAATAGAGGGGGTAATTAGAGAAAATGATTGATATCTTTGGCGTTCTAAGCGAGCTCGTTAGCAGATGGGAAGACAAGGAGGAAATCATTGATTATTTGGAGGAGATATTAAGAGGGGAAGGGGTGGAAACCAAAATAGAGGAGGAGGAACCACCTTTTATCCTCGCCCGCATAGGGGAAGGTGAACCCTCGCTATGTTTATTCTGTCATATAGACACTCCACCTCCCTATGCTCTTTCACAACCGATTTACAAAGTAGAGAATAATAAAGCTTATGGACTTGGCATTTGCGATAAGGCTTCCGTAGCGGCGATGCTTGGAGCCTTCTTGGAGATGAAGGGGAAAACCGAGCGTGGCAGTTTGGACCTCTTGATAACGAGCGACAGCGAGGAGAAAGGGGAAGGGCTGAAGAAAATTTTCGAGGAAGGCTATTCACCCCGCTGGGCGATAATCGGCGAACCAACAAATCTTTCAATCGTAACTCAACACCCCGGACTTCTGCTAATAGATATATACTGCTATGGCTTATCCGCTCCTATCTCCTTCCCCTTCTCGGGTATAAATTCAATTGACGAGATGATGGATTTTCTCTCAGAGCTCAAGGAACGATTGCCTTTTGTCTTAGTGGGGATAAGGGGTGGTGAAAGCACGCTTAGGGTGCCTGAGAGATGCCATTCTATCCTTGCGATTCCCATCCCCCAGGAAAGAGATGCTACTTGGGCTTTACGAATCCTGGACGGCGTATTAAAGCAACCCCGCTGGATTGATGTCTCCTACCATATTTTAAGAGTGGAGAATCCCTTAAGAGCGGAGATTTTCTCCCCTTTAGCTCAGTTGGCGCGGGATGTGACGAGGGAAGTTCTGGGATTTGAGAGGGAACTCTCCCAACCCGGTTGGTCGGAAGCTTCGCGCTTTCAGGAGAGGGGCACGGAAGTGGTAGTCCTGGGCGCTGGAGAGCCTAAAGTAGCCCATTCAGGCGAGGAGTATGTGCTGCTGGATGATATAATCAACGAAGTGAAAATAATAAAGGGAATAGTTTCCTCCCTTCTTGGGTCGGGAAGTTAAGATTTTCTATATAAAGCTTTAAGATGGGTTTACAAACCGATGTCCCCGAAAATCTGCTTCACAACTTCTTCCAAGATTGGAGGCGTGGTAATAAAAGAGGAAGGAGCTACATCAATGGCAAGTTGGGGGTCCTTCAGTCCATGCCCGGTAAGAGTACAGACTATCGTTTCTCCCTCGTATCCTTTGAAATAACCTTCCTTATGTTTTTTAATCACTCCCGCGACAGAAGCTGCTGATGCAGGCTCACAGAATATACCCTCAAGCGAAGCGACAAGCTTATAAGCCTCTATAATCTCCTCGTCCGTTACCTTATCAATCAACCCGCCAGATTCATCCCTCGCCTGCACCGCCCACTTCCAGGAAGCTGGATTGCCTATCCTTATTGCTGTTGCCACGGTCTGGGGATTCTCTATGGGATGACCTTCCACAATCGGCGCCGCTCCCGCCGCTTGGAATCCAAGCATTTTAGGAAGCTTCTTATTGATTCCCAACTGATGATATTCTTTGTAACCCTTCCAGTAAGCGGTTATATTCCCCGCATTGCCTACCGGGATGGCGTGGAAGGTGGGAGCATCACCGAGAACATCGCTTATCTCAAATGCGGCGGTCTTTTGCCCTTCTATCCTATAAGGATTGAGGGAATTGACGAGAGTTACAGGGTATCTTTGGCAAATCTCCACTACGAGCCTTAAAGCGTCGTCGAAATTTCCCTCAATAGCTATAACTTTAGCATTATACACAAGGGCTTGCGCCAGCTTTCCCAGAGCGATTGCCCCTTTTGGAATTAAAACGATTGCGGGAAGCCCAGCGCGCGCAGCATAAGCTGCTGCTGAGGCGGATGTATTACCAGTTGAGGCGCAAATCACCGCTTTAGCCCCCTCTTCTAATGCTTTTGAAATAGCGACTGTCATCCCTCTATCCTTGAAGGAACCGGTGGGATTGGCGCCCTCATATTTAAGGAAAAGCCGTAGAGGAAGGGAGATATATTCTGCGAGCTTACGAGCCTCAAGAAGAGGGGTATTGCCTTCCAAAAGCGTAATCACTGGCGTTTTATCGCTTACGGGCAGATACCTACGATATTCCTCAATTACTCCTCGCCATCTATAATTCATTCTTCCGCCCTTAATACAAGCGATATCTCCTCAAGAACGGGCAATTTTTCTATCTTTTCCAGGGACCTCCTCATAGCCCCCTCATTTGAAGGATGGGTTATCCAAACTATCTCCGCCGATTTATTGACTTGCCTTTTCTGCACAACTGAAGCTATACTCACCTTCTCCTCTCCAAAACAAGCGGCAATAGCTGCCAAAACGCCCGGTTGGTCCTTGACCTTCATCCTTATATAGTATTTTGATGTAATCTCGCTTATATCCTTTTGGGGTATTTGTTTAAAGCAGGTGCAGGAAATCCTTCCCGTGCAATTGAAGACCATGTTCCTCGCTATGTCTATTATATCGCCAACCACAGCCGAGCCAGTGGGTAGAGAACCCGCCCCTTCTCCATAAAACATCACCCTACCAACGGAAGAACCATGAACCAATATCGCATTATTTACACCCCTTACAGAAGCAAGCGGATGATGCTTCGGGATAAGAGCGGGATGAACTCTTATGCTGAGCATATCGTTTTCCTGTTTCGCTATCGCCAAAAGCTTTATGACATAGCCCAGTTCCTCCGCGTAAATCAAATCAATGGGGGAGATTTTTGATATTCCCTCCCTGTAGATTTCCTCCACTTTCACCCTGCTATTGAAGGCTATAGAAGCTAAAATGGCGATTTTGTAAGCGGCATCTAAACCCTCAACATCATAAGTGGGGTCGGCTTCGGCGTACCCCTTCTCCTGTGCTTCCTTTAAGGCTTCATCATATGTGAGCTTCTCCTCCGCCATCTTGGTGAGAATGTAATTAGTTGTAGCATTAACTATGCCGACAACAGAGTATATACGATTACCCGCAAGACAAATCTTCATGGGACGAACTATTGGGATGCCCCCACCGACGGCTCCCTCAAAATAAAGGTCAAGCTTTCTCTCTGCAGCATAAGGAAGAAGCTCCCCACCATATAGGGCAATTACCTCTTTATTCGCAGTGACCACATTTTTCCCATTTGCAAGCGCCTTCTTTATCAGGGAACGAGCCGGCTCCAATCCACCGATTAATTCAACTACGATGTCTATTTTAGAGTCATTGACGACCTCATAGGGGTCATTCGTGAGGAGATCAGGAGGAATCTCCACATCCCTTTTCTTGTCAAGATGTTTAACCGCGATCTTTTTTATCTCTATCTCCGCCCCTGTCTTCATCATAATATCCTCCTTATTTTCAAGGAGGGTTCTCACAGCCCCTTGCCCAACGGTGCCGAGCCCAAGGAAGCCAACATGAACCTTTCTCATAGATTTTCCTCCATTCTCTCAATTGCGAAGAGCGGTTGTCCCTCCTGAACGAGGGAAGCGTTTTCCGCTAAAATAGCGACGATTTTTCCTGAGACATCAGCTGTTATATCATTGAAAATCTTCATCGCTTCAAGCAACGCTAACCTCTGCCCCTTTACCACCATATCTCCTTCCTCAACGAAGGGCGGTGCATTAGGTGCGGGGGAGCGATAGAAAACGCCGGTCATAGGAGAACGGAGAATGTAGACATTATCGCCAAAGAGAGGCTCCTGTTTTACTCTCTCCTCCTTGATGAGGGGAGGTTGGATGGGAACTTCTTGAGGGGTGCGAGAGGTTGTTTTTCGGAGGATAAGGCGAACGCCCTCCTCTTCTACCTCTAACTCGGAAGCAGAGGATTTCTCAAAGAGGGCAACGATTTCTTTGATAAAAGAAAAAAGTTTGTCTTTATCCACTTCGGCGATTTAAAAGACAAAATGGTGGCGGCGAAGGGGATCGAACCCTTGACTCCGCGGTTATGAGCCGCGTGCTCTACCACTGAGCTACACCGCCAATTTAACCAATGTATAATAATATATGGAGAAAAACAATTAGTCAAGGATTTTGTATAATTCCCTGACATTTGAGACCCCTTAGAAGACTTCCCATATTGCTTGACTATAAAATCTAATGACATTCACCAGAAAGGAACCTCTTTATGAAGGAGCATATTTGTAGTAGGCGGAGCAGGTGCCCTCGGAGGAAACCATACAGGGACCAATTGGTTGGGAGGGATTACACACTCGCTTAAATAGTGGACATTCAGTTGGCTCCGCTACTCCCCTAATCACTTCACCACATCTGCAAAGTGGATTCTCCTCAGCCTCTGTTACCGGCATATCCTTCAACAAATACATCGCATCGTAATCGGAGAATTCTTCCCTTATCTTTAAAGCAGTTGAGGGAAGGTAGCCAAGTCCTCTCCAAACCGCATCCCCTTCCTCAAATACTTTCCACATAATCTCCAAAGCTAAAGGATTTCCCTCCTCCCTAACCGCTCTTTTATATTGAATCTTAACATCGCTTGTCCCCTTATCCAACATATCCATCAGCATATAGATTGCTTGAAGAATATCAAGGGGCTCAAATCCAGCTATTACGCAGGGGATTCCATATTCCTCAGGAATGAACCTATAGGGCTTAGCTCCTATTATCGTGGATACATGACCGGGACAGATGAAACCTTGTATCTTGCTTTCCCCCATCTCCAAAATCGCACGCATAGCGGGTGGGATGAGTTTATGCAAGCTAAAGACCTTGAAATTTCTCAGATTTTCATCTCGGGCTCTTAATATAGAGGAAGCAGTGGCGGGAGCTGTTGTCTCAAAGCCCACCGCTAAGAAGATGCAAAGCTTATCTGGGTTGTTTTTTGCTATTTTTAGAGCATCAAGGGGAGAATAAACGACCCTGACATCCGCCCCCTCTGCCCTCTTTCTCTCAAGGCTCCCGCTTTTAGCCGGCACCTTCATCATATCGCCGAATGTTAAGAGGATTGTATTGGGAAGCGAAGCGAGGGCGAGAGCGTTCTCAATATCCTGCTGGGAAGTTACGCAGACAGGGCATCCCGGACCAGAGATGACCTTTATGGTAGGAGGAAGCATCTGCCTAATCCCGAAGCGAAAGAGGGAAACAGTATGAGTCCCGCAAACTTCCATAAATATAGCAGGGAAACCATAGGATTTGATTTTCGCAAGAACTCTTTGGCAGAGCTCCTTATCCCTAAATTCCTCTATAAATTTCATTCTTCAGGAATGTGGGAGAGGATATTCAGCATTGTATCGGCTTCCTCCTCATCCAGCTTTGAGATGGCGAAGCCCGCATGGACAATCACCCAATCGCCTTCTTTTATATCGTTTAAAAGCTCTATTGATATTTCCCTCCTTATCCCTCCCACTTCCGCTATCGCTTCTTTACCTTCTATTTTCACTATTCTTGCTGGAACGCCAAGGCACATATTCTATCCCTCCATTAAAGCTCTCGCTATAGCAGCTTGTCCGAGAGCTATTCCACCGTCGTTTGTTGGCACTTTGCTATGGGAAATTGGGGTAAACCCTTCCTCTCTCAGTCTCTTAAGCGACTTGCTCAGTAGCAAGGCGTTTTGGAATACCCCTCCGCTCAAGACCACCTTCTCTACCTCATAACGCCGTCGGATGATATGGGAAATCCTAACGAGCATCTCAACAAGGCTTTGATGAAAGCGAGAAGCTACATATTCTTTGCTTTTCCCCTCTTTCAAATCCTTTAAAATTCCCTTAATTATAGGCAGGGGATTGATGATTATTGGGTTATCTCCTTGTAGCTCAAACTCGTAGAAATCCTCGCAATCCTCAGCGATAGCCTCCAGCTCGCAAGCGGACTGACCCTCATAAGTATTGTGATGGCAAATTCCCATGAGAGAGGAAACCGCATCAAAAAGCCTTCCCATACTAGATGCAAGGGGAGAATTGATGCCCTTCTTAACCATTTGCCTAATAGCACTAACTCTATTTTCCCCTATTTGGGAAAGGAATTCGCTGAACTCCTCCGGCAACTTCCTCCAATTTGTAAGACACTCTTCCTCACCCGCCAAAATTAAATATGATAAAGCCATTCGCCAGGGCTCCTTGACCGCCATCTCTCCTCCCGGAAGAGGAACATATAAGAGATGAGCCAACCTTTGGAACCCCTTATAAGTAGCCAACATACTCTCGCCTCCCCAAATCCTTCCATCCGTTCCATAACCTGTTCCATCCCAAGCTATGCCAATCACCTGCTCTTCTGGGGATATGCCGTTCTCCACCATACAGGAAGCGATGTGCGCGTGATGGTGTTGAATGCCCATCTTGGGGAGGTTGAGCGAATGAGCATAAATTGTTGAATGGTAGGAAGGATGGAGGTCGTAAGCAACCAATTTCGGTTTAATGTTCAAGAGATGGGATAGATGGCTTATCGCGTTTTGATACACTCTATATCCCTCAGCGCTCTCCAAATCCCCTATATGCTGGCTCAAGAAAGCCCATTTATCCTTGCAGAGGCAAAATGTGTTCTTCAAATCGGCACCGCAAGCGAGGACATCATCCCCGTTTATAGGCAAACGGATTGGAAGTGGAACATATCCCCGAGAACGCCTTATCATTCTCGGCTCTTCCTCCACCACAATTAGAACAGAATCATCGCATCTGGACACTATATCCCTATTATGAAAAAGGAAGGCATCCGCTATGCTCTTTAGGTCTCGTCTTGCTTCACTGTTCGTAGCACAAATGGGGTTGTCAGACAGGTTTCCACTAGTCATTATCAAGGGAAGTTGAGCCTTTCTAATCAAAATATGGTGAAGGGGAGTATAGGGGAGGAAGATACCGATGTTCTTGTTGTTTGGGGCGACGGATGAAGCCATCTTGAAGGGTTGCTTTTTCTTGAGGAGAAGGATGGGAGCTTGGGGTGAGAGGAGGAGGGTTTCTTCCTTTGGCGATATATAGGCGAAATAGCGGGCGGTTTGGATGTCCTGAACCATTACCGCAAAGGGTTTAGAAGGACGATTTTTGCGCTCTCTCAACCTCTTAACTGCAGATTCATCAAGAGCATTGCAAGCGAGATGGAATCCACCCAAGCCCTTTATCGCCACGATTTTCCCCGCTTTTATGAGACGCACAGCCTCTTCAATCGCATCTTTATATACCCTCTTACCGTTTATCTCGAGCCAGATATGGGGACCACATTCTGGACAGGCAATGGGTTGAGCGTGATATCTGCGGTCATTTATATCTTCATATTCCTTTTGGCAATCCTCACACATTTCAAATTTCCTCATACTCGTCCTTTCCCTATCGTAAGGAAGAGATTGGATTATCGTGAAGCGAGGACCACAATTCGTGCAATTCGTGAAGGGATAGAGATAGCGTCTTTCCTGTTGAGAAAAGGTCTCCTCAAGGCAGTCTTTGCAGGTGGCTATATCGGGAAGGGGAAAAAGAACACCCACCTTTCCCTCCTCGCTTCTCACTATATGGAAATCCTCGTAGCCGATGGGAGGGAGATATGTAATTAAAAGGGATTCAAATATTGCAAAAGGTGGCGGCGAGCATCTCAAAATTTCCAAGAATTCCTTTATGTTTTCTTCCTTACCCTCTATCTCAATTATCAATCCCTCGGGGCTATTATAGACGAAGCCCCTAAGATTCAGTGAGGAAGCTAAACGATGGACGAAGGGGCGGAATCCCATCCCCTGCACCGCTCCCTTTAAGAGGATTCTCGCCCTTGCAGCTCTTTCTGTAGCTAAATTCGGATTGAAGGACATCTTAACGATTGGATGTCAAGCTTTGCTTCCCCTGGGAAGCTCCTTGATTAGCGCTTTTACCTTTCAAACAATATTTCCTCCGTTCTCCACACCCTTTCCTCTCACCTTATTCTATCCTCGCTATTTCCCATTCATCTAAAAGCGATAGCTCAAAGTTTGTGCTCCCACAGTTGGGACAAGTCGCCGAAGGGGATTCAACAGGGAAAACCGTTCCACATTCCTTACAAGTCGCTTGCATTCCCGCATCTTCAAGCTTGAATTCGGTGTCTTTTAGAATAGTGTCTTTCTTCATATTTTCTATTATCTCCAAGAGCTCCTCCTTATCAACGCCCACAGCGGTGTTGACGAGAACCTCAACCCTTTTAACTTCAACCAAACTCTTCTCTTTCGCTTTTTCTAAAACAGCCCTGATAATGCTTTGCGCTCTTCCCGTCTCGTGCATTTCAAAGACCGCTCTCTTTCCTCAAATTTGCAAGGATTTCCTCCGGAGGAATCTGTTCTTCTCTCTCATAGGCAACCTTTTTCACCACCAATCCCAAAGCAAGTGCTACCCCATATATTATAGCCTCGGGGCGCGGTGGACAACCAGGGATGAAGAGGTCAACAGGAATGACCTTGTCCAATCCACCCACGACATTGTATGTATCAAACCAGATGCTCCCTCCCGTAGCACAAGAACCTATAGCTAAAACGACCTTAGGGTCGGGCGTTGATTCGTAGAGGCGTTTTAGGGGCTCAATCATTGGGCGGGTAACGGGACCCGCAACGACGAGGACATCAGCGTGGCGAGGAGAGCCAACGAGCTTTATCCCGAACCTTTCCACATCAAAGTAAGGAGTGAGGACATCCAAGATTTCAATGTCACAGGCATTGCAGCCACCTGTATTGGTATGGAAAACCCACAGCGACCTTCCAAAAGCCTTTGCGGAATATCTTCTTACTATTCCTTCTCTGAACATTGCCCTTTAATATTTCCTCCTTTCCTTTTCAAATTATACCTATCTATTTGAAGGGAGCCAAGAGGGAGGCGGAATTCAGGAGCGGGTAGAGTATCTGGGGATAGACACCAAGGACAAAGGTAAGGATAGAAAAGACAAGGATGGGGAAGAGAATGCTCATGGGAGCTTCCTTAGCCTCTTTTATAACCTCGCTCTTCTCCTCACCCCAGAAGACCGTATAAGCGGCGCGAACGGCGTAGAAGAGGGTGAGAAGACTGGTTAAGAGGGTGAGTATAAGAAGCCACCAAAGATGAACCTGCGCTGTGGCAATTATAAGCGTGAGTTTGCTTAGGAATCCCGCGAGGGGAGGGATACCGCTTAATGAAAAAGCACCAATGAAGAAACAAGCCATAGTTATGGGCATGTGTTTGCCAACGCCACCCAATTCCTCAATATTGCGGAGGGCAAGGGAATATATTATCGCCCCGACGCACATAAATAGGAGAGATTTCGCGAGGATATGACTTATCAATTGATAGAAAGCACCATAATAGCCGAGATAGGTTCCTACTCCTAAGCCCATTGCTATATACCCTATCTGGCTGACGCTGGAATAAGCGAGAAGCCTCTTCAAGTCGCTCTGCACCATCGCCAGGAGTGCTCCCAAGAGCATACTAAAGACGGCGAGAACAAGAAGGGTAGAAGCAACAGCGGGATAAGCGGGGAGGAATAGACCAAGTGTGCGCAAAAGAGCGTAAAGCCCCACTTCCACCATAATTCCAGAGAGCAGAACGCTAATGGGGGTTGGCGCCTCAGCATGAGCATCTGGTAGCCAGGGATGAAATGGAGCGAGCCCGGCTTTCGTTCCAAAGCCCACGGTGAACAACACCGCCGATAGCAAAATGATACTAGCAGGAATCTTAGAAATAACTTCTTTTATATTCGTGAACAAGAGAGGAGAGCCATGAGCTATATAGGGGGCGGAAGCAGCGTAAATTATCACTGCTCCAAACAGGGAAAATGTAACACCAACGGTGAGCAATAGAAGATATTTATAGCCGGCCTCTAAAGCTCTCCTATCCCAATAGAAAGAAACCAAGAGGGCTGAGGCTATAGTCGTTGCTTCTATGGCAACCCAAAGGATAATGATATTGTTCGTGCTCACGCTCCAAAGCATAGTGGATAGGAAAAAGAGGAAGAGGCTGTAGAAAATGCCAAGGCGTCTCTCAGCTATTTCAACTCCCACTCTGGCAATGAGAGGATGCTGTCTCATATACCTATGAGCGAAGATAGAAGCGAAAAAGCCGACGAAGCTTATCCCCAATAGGAATATGGCGCTTAGATGGTCTATAAGGAGCTCGTTGCCGAAGGCGGAGATATATCCCTCATCCATAACCCTCTGGAGAATGGGGACGGATATAGCGAGCGGGATGAAAGAGCCGATGATTGTTAGTGGCTCTTTCAATATCTCCGACCGGCGGAGAAGCAATACAGCAAGAGAAAATGGAAGAGGAGCTAAAATCAACATCAATATGAGGTTAGCGTTCGTGCAGACCATATTTCACCTCTTCACCAGTGTAATTCTGTTAAATGATAAGTATCGGTGGTACCTGCTACTTCCCTCAAGCCTCTGATTATAAAAAGGAGCAGATAAACTCCCAGGACGACATCGGTCACAATTCCGATTATCACCGTTTCCCTCAGCCCGGGGGCGAGGCTTACGAGGGAGAGATGGGCACCGTTTTCCAAAAGGCAAAGACCAATCGCTGTTTTGAAGGCATCCCTACGGGTAAGAATCCCGTATAAACCGAGCGTGAAGACGATAAGGGATACCGCTACATTCGTGCGGAAGGGCTCCTCCGTAGCGAGTGTTGTGGGAGCAAGGAAATGGACATATTTATGGGTAATCTCATATAAGATGATGACCAGTAGGGTGACGATTACAACGGAGGGAGCGAAGCCGATAATTGCCTTTACCTCATATTCCGGCATCCCCTTGATAAAGCTTAAAAGGAGCCAAGTTATGATGAGGAACTTGGTGATGAACGCTACCGCTGCCCAAAGGAAAAGAGTGGGAGATGCCGTGGCGAATAGGGAGATAATCGTGGTCAAGAGAAGCGCCTGAACAGCGTAAATATAGGTTGCATAGCGGAGGTTCCTCGTGACAACCGCTCCGAAGGAGGTGATTATCAGCGCTAAGGAAAAAGACGATATAAGCTTCAGAACTGTCTCACTATATCCCATTTATATCCTCATCCTTTCTGAAGCCGATTTGCATATGCCTATCCAAAACACTGAAGGGGACATAGCAGCGCCCACAGCGCTTGCAGGTCCCCATATATATCTTCTGTTCAATCAAAAGGTCATGCTTATCGGGAGTCGCGTTTTCAAACTCTAAGGACATCTCAACTGCCCTTTCAGAGCAAGCCTCAGCGCATCTACCGCAATGGATGCATCTCTCCAAATGTCTCCTTATTATTCGCCACTCAGGCGATATATCGGTTATCTTTATTAGGCGAGCAGGGCAAACCGTGGCACATCCGCCGCATCCCGTGCATCTCTCCGCATTTATCGTTACCTTGCCACGATAACCGGGAGGAGTAGGATGCGGCTCAAAGGGATACTTCAGCGTAACCCTACCGGCTTTAATTCCAACTGATAATTGTTTTAGCTTGCTTCTTATCATACAATTACACCCCCAGTGTGGAGAATGCTATCGCCATAAAGGAAGCGGCTATCAAAACTCTTGCGTAAAATCCCAGCGCCTGGTCTATCCTGAGGCGTGGGAAGACCGCTTCCACAGTTACGGCGCAAAAGAGGATAATCAACGCCTTAACCAGGGTTAAGATAAACAGAGGCACTCCCCAGGTGGTAGGCCAGGGGATGAACACAAAGGCTATGAGGTAAGCAATGAGGAATTGGCGGAGGGCTAATCCCCATTTAAAGAGAGCTAAGGTTGAGCCGGACGCCTCCATAAAAACTCCTCCAACAAGTTCCTGCTCAGCTTCAGCCAAATCAAAAGGAAGTTTCCCCATTTGCGCCTGCATAGCGAGCAACATCGCTATGATGGCGAAAATGCTTGAGATATTTATTCCGTAAACATTGCTCCAAGCAATGATATGGGATATGAGGAAGCTCTGAGCCTTTATAGCATAGGATAAAAAGGCAGCAGCCATAACGGGTTCCACTATAACGAACATCATTACCTCTCTACTTCCACCTGCGACGGCAAAAGGATTTCCCATAAGAAGGGAATAGAGAACCAGACAAATTGAAGAGGCAGTGAGAAGATAAATGAAAGTGATTATATCCCCTCTTAATGCAAGGACAAATGTCGCGGTTGCTATGCAAGCGATATAAAGGACAGCTAAGGGAGACCTCGTTATGTCCTCCTTCCCGAAGAGCTTCAATAAATCAAGATAAGTTTGGTGGATGGGAGGTCCCATCCGGGAATGAATCCTCGCCCTCCATTTCCTCATTATACCATCAAACAAGGGAGCAGAGAGAATGCAGAGAATGGTGACTATCCCCGCTTGTAAATAATTCATCACTTTCTCCCTCCTCGGCGGGATATCTCGTACATCTCCTTCTGGGAGAGGAACTTGCTTTCCCCAGTTGAGCGGTCAATTATCTCAAACCTCTCGGTGCAGGATACGCAGGGGTCAACACTACCTATCGTTATGGGAGCATCCGCTATCGTAGTCCCGGGCTTGAACATCCAAAAGACCGAGGGAATATTCATATAGGAAGGAGCCCTTACCTTCCATCTATAAGGGCGATTATTCTCTCCCAGCATAACATAGTGAAAATCCTCGCCTCGTGGCGATTCCGTTGCGGACATAAATTCCCTATAAGGAGGCAGTTCCTCCTCTATTTTGACCATCGTCGGACCGTCGGGAAGCTCCTTCAATATCTGCCGCATCATCTTCAAGGACTCAATCGTCTCATAAACTCGTACCAATGCCCTTGAGAGGACATCACATCCATTGAGCACTATCACATCAAATTTCAAATAGGGATAAGCCGCGTAGGGGAAATCTCTCCTCACATCTATATCAACCCCTGAGGCACGAGCTGTAGGTCCAATCGCTCCCGTTAGCCTTACCTCCTCGGGTGTTAGAATTCCCACCTCTTTCGTCCGTACTATGAAGGCGCTATCGTTCAGGAGGGTCTTTGAGAGCTCCAAAGTCTCTTCTTCAGTTTTGTCAATTACCCTCAAAAGCTCTTCTCTTATTTCCTCCGGTATGTTCCTTCTTGTGCCTCCCACGAGATTCATACCGTAATTCTTTCTATTCCCGGTTATCCTCTCCGCCATCCACATTATTGGCTCCCTTATCCTCCAGAACTGCATAAACAATGTATCAAAGCCCAAAATATGGCAGGCGAGCCCGAGCCAGAGAAGGTGGCTATGCACCCTCTCCATCTCCAAACAATAGCTTCGCACATACTTAGCTGGTAAGGGTATCTCTATACCCGCCGCTCCCTCAACAGTTTGGCAGTAACATACGGAGTGAGTGAAACCGCAGATGCCACAGATTCGTTCGGCGAGGAATGGTATCTGGTTATAGGTAAGCTGACTCTCTCCAAGCTTCTCTATTCCTCTATGCACATAAAATCCCCTATGGTCAGCTCCCACAACATTCTCTCCCTCAATGAACAGCCTAAATTGGATAGGCTCCTCTAAAACGGGGAAGAATGGTCCGATGGGAAGAGCCGTTGCACCAGGTGGTGGCTCCTTGAACTTGAACTCACAGCCAGTTGTTGCGGGAGGCTGATAATTATAGGGGACCTCCTTCCGCAATGGATGGACTCCTTCCGGCCAATCGTCCGGCAGAACCAGTCTTCGTGGGTCGGGATGCCCCACGGGCTCCACACCGATGAAGTCCCTAAACTCCCTTTCCGCCCAATTTGCACCCGGAATTATGGGGGTTATTGAATCTATCTTGGGGTCATCGGGAGGCACCTTGAATCGGAGGGCAACACGGAAATTATCCTTATCAAAAGCGAAGAAGTGGAGAATTTCAAAGTTTCCGTGTATGGGACGGGCATCCGTCCCGACGCTAATCTCATATCTTGCCCCTAACTCATTGAAGATTATATTAACCGCCTCCCTTACATATTCTCTTGGTAAATCAACGAAGAGGCGGTTAGGCAAGCTTTTTACATTCGTTGCCTTTTCTTTGAATCTCTCTAAAATCTGTTGCTCAACACTGATAGCCATATCAACACCTCTTTTTATTTAAAAGCATATATCAATAAAAGGGCAATCGCCAAGCCAAGCATTTGCCAGAGGATATAAGTTTGCAGAAGCCCGGAATGGACTTTTCGCAATCTCTCAATGAAGCGATGCCCTAAACGAATCAGCGGCTCATAAACATCCTCCCCAGGAGCCACCGATAAGCGACTCAACCTCTCTATCCTGGGTAAGGGAATGCTGGGGATATTTGACCATATCCCCCTGCGTAAGGTGAGGAAATAAGAATGGGGGTCATATACTAAGTTCCTTCTATCAGGCAATACCCCACCCAACCAGATGACTGTTTCCTTTTTGGCACCTCTGATGAATTCATAAAATATGGCACTTAAAATAATCAATGAGAGCAATATCAACATGGGATTCCATAAAGCTATAGAAAGCCCTTTAAGTTTCGGAGCGATTTCAATCCCTGTCCCGATTAGCTGTTCATAAGGCGGAAGATTCATAATGCTTTCCTTCAGCGAGTTGTGGATAATACCTAATGGCAATACAGCTACAATGCCGGTGATTAGGCAAGCGGCTGCCAGCAGTATCTGAGATATTTGCATCGTTAATGGCACATCGTTGTAGCTATCTTCTTCTTTCTTCAACCCCATAAAAGCGGAGCCAACATATTTCAGCATAGAAGCTATTGTCAATCCACTGGCAAAGATGCTTGCTATAGCCCAAATAGGAAACTCATAATGCAACCTTGCAGGTATTGATGTAGAAAAAACCAACAACCACTTGCTAACAAAACCATTTAAAGGTGGGATTCCACCTATTGCGAAAGACGCCGTTAGGGCGGCAAAGAATGTAAGAGGCATAGAGGAAGCAAGCCCGCCTAATTCGCTTAGTTCCCTTGTTCCCTTTTTATAGAGAATTGAGCCTGCGGAGAGGAAAAGGAGAGATTTAAAGATTGAGTGGTTGAAAAGGTGAAGCAATCCCCCGAAAAGAGCGAAATAACCAAAGGGAGAGCTAAGAGAGAGTAGAGCCAACCCCGCCCCTACCCCTAAGAAAATATAACCCATCTGCCCAATAGAGTGAAAGGCAAGGAGTCTCTTGCTGTCTGTTTGTTCCAAGGCGGAAAGAGTGCCCATCACTAATGATATAGCTCCCATAGCGGCTATGATACTTCCCCATATATTTGAAGCAGGGGAAAGGGGTAACATCCAGAGAAAGGTCCTCAGTATCCCGTAAACACCGGTTTTTATCATCACACCGGAAAGCAATGCGGATACGGGGGAAGGGGCAGCGGGGTGAGCATCGGGAAGCCAGAAGTTCCCGAAGGGGAAAATACCCGCTTTTATGCCAAAGCCAACAAGGAACAAGGCAAGTAGTGAATGAAACATAAATGGATGTTTTTCCTGAATAGTCGGCATAGCGCCCTTCATTATATTCATATCAAAGGAGTTTGTTTGAATATAGAGAAGGGCAACGGCAAGCTCAATACAACCAGCAGAAAGAAATGACCAGAAGAAATAACGAAAACCAGCCAATAGATTCTCGGGTTTTTCGCTTTCGTAAATAACGAGAAAATAAGAGGTCAAGGTCATAAATTCCCAAAATAGGAGGAAAGCAAACATATTTCTAACACTCACAACCCCGCCCATCCCCAAAATAAATAAGAGTAGAAACGGATAGTAAAGGCTCGTGCTTTTACGATAATGTTCAATGTATCTAATGGAATAGAGAAGCGATACAATGGAAATCCCCGAGATTACGAGCAGGAAGAAAGAGCTCAATTTATCAAGGAAGAAAATAGAGAATATTCCACTGCCCTTGGATGGCAAATCGCCACTAATAAGGGTTTGCACCGCCCCAATTAAAATGAGGACGCTGGCAAGTGAACCCAGGATGAAAGCCATCCAACCATTTAGCCGATTCCACTTGCCCAAAAGGGCGGTTATGATTGCTCCCAAAACTAATATGCCAAAGCCCTGAAGCAAAAGTTCCATTCCGTTCATCTTATCACCTCAAAAACTTTAACGAATTCTAATCCAAGTTGGGGAACAACAATCGTCGCTAAAGCCAGAAAAACCAAGATAATGTTTATATACAAGGGGATTGGTTTTACTTCTCCAAGTTTTGGCTTTTCATCTCCCATAAAAATCCTATGTGTGATCATTATATACCATGTCAAGGAAATAGTGCTTTCTAATACCATAAAGACCGCGGCGAGTATGCCTATCCAATTGTGGAGCGAAATTGCCCCGAGAATCATATAGAATTTGCTGAAGAAACAAGCAAATGGAGGGAACCCACCAACTGCAAATCCTCCTATAGTAAAAGCGATGGCATTAACAGGAAGTTTAGTGCCCAATCCACCGATTTCACTGATTTTCCTCGTCCCGGTTATATACGATATTATTCCAGCACAGAGGAAAAGTAAGCCCTTGGAAACGGAGTGATTGATTATATGGAGGATACCACCTTGCAAGGCTTTGATGTCCGCTCCCATTAACCATAAGCTTAATCCCAAAAGGATATATCCTATATGTACAATAGTGGAATAAGCAAGCAATTTCTTTATATCGTCTGCTCCCAAGAAGGCAAGGAGAGCGAAGAGCATTGAGAAGAGAGCCCAGAGAGAGACGAGAACTCCCAAGGATTCGGGATAAAAAGCATGAGGAGTTGTTACCATCCTCGCTATGAGAAAGACGCCTACTTTCACCATTGAAGCAGCGTGGAGATAAGCGGAAATCGGCGTCGGCGCCTCCATAGCTTGTGGAAGCCATATCTGGAATGGCACCTGCGCTCCCTTGGCTAACGCGGATATCCAAAGGAGGATGAAGAAAGTAGCCTTTATGGAAGGGGAAAGGTCTCGAACAGCTTCAAAGTCAAATGAGTGAGCGTAGACGGCGAGAATAGCAAGCCCAGCGAGGAAACACAAGCTGCCAAGGGAGGTTGTTATTAAGGCAGTGAAGCCCGCACGCAGAGCCCTCGGAGTCTCATAGAAATCTATCAAGGCAAAGGAGCAAATCGTGGTGAGCTCAAAGAAGATGAAGAATTGAAAGAAATTCTGGGAGATTGAAACGCCCACCATCGCCCCCAGGAAGAAGAGAAGCCAGAAATAATATCTCCCTTTCCCATTCGTCGTTGGGTGTTCCCTATTCCCCTCGCTTAGATAAAATGAGGAATAGACCACGACGAAGAAGCCGATGAATGTGGTTACGAGTAGCATAATCACAGCGAGAGGGTCAACTCTAAAGCCGAATATCTCCTGTATCCCCAGCCACGGGAGGGAACCGAATGCGAAGGTTAACTCCCTCGTCCCCGCTTTGAGAGCAAGGATTATAGCAAGCGCGAAGACCACGAGGGAGAACAAGCCCGCTACTACATCGGCATCCTTTCTCTTCAAGCCAAGAGTCACCAAACCACCAATAAAGGGAAGGGCTAAGAGGGAAACCAACAATAGGTAAATATTGACAAGCTCTCCATTCGTCATCCTGACCAGCTCCTAATGAGGGATATTATCTCTTCTCCGCTCCTTTTAACTTCCTCGCTCATCTCCCCTCCTAATGAAAGATTCTTTGGCTGAATGCCCAACAACATCATCTCACAGCCCTTCTCTTTCAAAATCGTCCCCATTATGTTGAGCGACATACCATGAGAGGAGAGAAAGCGAGGCGTCAATTCCTCCATATTGACCAATTTCACCTCACCCGCCTCCCCACCGAAATCCACCGCATCTATAACTAAAAGCCATTTGGGCTCTTCCCTCAATATATCGTAAAGATAATTCTCAGGCACATCTTCCCCTATGAAAACAGGACACTTTACCTTTCCTTTTAGCTCCTCAGCAATCCAACTGCCCACCCCATCATCCGCCATCAAGGGATTACCAACTCCCAAGATTGCCACCCTCTCTTTTTCTAATATATCCTTCAGTTGAACCAGGCTATCCATAGCTACCATGGGTCATCAAACCTTTCCATCATTTTAATCTCTGGATAGCGGAATACTGGACCATCTATACAAACATACTTCTCACCTATAACGCAATGCCCGCATTTCCCCACTCCGCATTTCATATGCCTTTCCAAAGTCGCTATACAATTGTGAGCTGGAATCCCCAGCTTCTCAACAAGGTCCCTCAAGGCGAACCTAATCATTATACCCGGTCCGCAAACATATGCCACAGTTCTTTCCGGTTCTATCTTTATCTTATCAAAAAGCGTCGTTACTACTCCAACATTCCCCGTCCACTTCTCATCCCCCCTATCAACCGTTAAGAGCAACTCTACCCCTTTTCTCTCGTATTCCTCATATTGCCAAGGATAAAGGAGGTCAGCGGGAGTTCTCGCTCCATAAAGGAGGATTATCCTCCCGAAATCATCCCTGTGATAGAGCATCTCCCAAAGAAGGGAGCGCAAGGGAGCGAGTCCAATCCCTCCACCCACAAACAGAACATCATAACCCTTGTATTCCTCATAAGGGAAGGAGTTCCCATAGGGTCCCCTTATCCCGATCTTGTCTCCTTCTTTTAGTTTGTGAATAAACGATGTTACATAACCTGAGTTTCTTATCGTTAAGAGAATGTCCTCATAGGAAGGTGGGGAGGAAATGGAGATTGGCACCTCCCCTTTCCCAAAGAGGGATACCTCAAGAAACTGACCCGGCTTATGTGTGAAACCATCGGGCTTCGGAAGGCGAAAGGTTGCCACGAGGGGTATCTCCTGCCTTATTTCCTTTATGGAGACTATCGTCGGTAGAAACAATGCTTCTTGCTTCATTTCACCTTAGCCTCCTTCTTATAGCTCTCCTCCCTAAAGGCACTCCTTATCTCCCACACCGTTTGCGGCAAATGCACATATCCCATACAGGTTATCACGCACCTTCCACAGCCAACGCATCCATGCCTTCCCATCCTCTCAACATACTGCCAGGAAAACTTATGGAATATACAACGCTCTCTCCTTCTATCCCTTGACTTTCGGGGATTGGGACCGCCAGCGAGCCGGGAATAACCTTCAAAATGGCAGGAATCCCAAATCCTCGCCCTATAACCTTCGTTATCATCTCCTATGTCAACAACGGTGTAGCAGAAACAGCAGGGGCAGAGGAATTGCCAGCCACCGCAAACCACACATCTTTCACCCAAGCTCTCCCATACCTGGCGTGGGATATTCCCCTCCGTCACCCTCCTTAAAGTTGCGCCGGAGAAGGCGGGATAGGGACCAAATCTTTCCAGAACCTCATCCTCAAGTTCCTTTCTCCTCTTGATTTCCTCCTCTTTCGCATCCTCAAAGAGAGAGGAAAATCTCTCAACTAATACCATCCCCTTTTCGGAGCCCACCTCACATAACCAATTCTCCCCAAGGTCGGTGAGCTGGAGGTCAAATCCCTCCTCAGAGAAAGGACCACCATCGCAACATACGCAGAAGCAGGTTGGGGCAGGATTTTGACAGGAAACGCTTATAAGAGTCAAGTTATTTCTCCTCGCCATAAAATGGGGGTCGGCGAGGTCCTCTCGCCCAAACATCTTCCCAGAATAGAAGTATTCCGAATAACGAATGCCCTCAACATCGCAGGGGCGAATGCCGAAAATCGTTCGCTTTGGTGCCTCTATGGTTTCCTCCACTTTGAGTTCTCCATCCTCTTTCTTGTAAGTCAATATCTTCTCAAAGCGTGGAAGGAGAAACTGTTTCGGAGGAAAGAGCGTATTGACATAATTGAAGGTTATATCACTGATATCCTTGACAGGCTGAAATAGCGCCTCACCCCCATACATCTCAACGGGAGCAATGAGCTCCTCTTCCTTAGCGATTTCCTCCAACATCTTGAGAAGATTTTCCTTACTTATTTTTTTGTAGGACAAAATCGGCATCAGCTATTCCTCCTTTGCTATCCTCGCTGGTAGAGGTTTGAAAATTGGCATCCCAAGGGCTTCGTCGAGCTCAACCCCTCCCAACTCACGAGCTACTTTCTCCCAAAGATAAAGGGGAAAGAGCAGAATTCCTCTACCTGCTCGTAAAGATGTCAAAACAGGCAGGCTTATTGAGCCTTTGGGTGTTTCCACATTTACAATCATTCTATCCCTTATCCTCATTTCCTTCGCATCCTCGGAATTCATATTTAAGAAACCATTTGGGAAATCTGATAGGACTATACTTGACTCCCTCTTGAATATAAAGGTCGCATTAGCCATGGCGGTCCCGCTCCAGATGTAGGAGGGGTCTAAAAGAAGGGTGAAAGGATAATCGGGATTGGTAGGATTGGGCGAAATAGCTTTGAACTCTGGTTGCCACTCCTTCTTCTCCATTTCAATTAATTCGGCAGAAGGAAAAGGAAGACGAGAACCCAACTTCTCAGAAAGAATGAGGAGAATATCTATTTCCGTTTGCTCCCAAGCAGGTGGGACGGTTGGATGGAGGGCTTGGCGCCTCCCCTCAGCGTTAACGGTAGTTCCCTCTTTTTCAAAGAAAAAGGTGCCCGGAAAGGCGACATCCGCCATCTCGACCGCATCCGTGCGGAGTGGGTCAATGACAAGAAGGAAATCAAGTTTCTCCCTCGCTTCCCTGAAGAGTTGAGGGAAGCGGGCGGAGGGATTATCAGCCATAATCACGAGAGCCTTGAGATTTCCCTTTTTCGCCTCCTCTAGCATCTCGTAGAAGGAGAGCCCACCTTGGGGATGGATTCCAGCCTCAATCATTCCCCTTTGATTGGCGTAATCGCAGAGAAAGATTGGCTTTATTCCCTTTGCAGCGGCCTTATTCAACACATTCTGCACTTCATAAGCCCACCCATAGAGGGTTATCTCCGAGGAATAGAGGAGATAGGCATTCCCTTTTACTTCCAAATTATCTATGAAGTTTTCCGCCTCCTTAAGCAACTCCATAGGGGAAGGCTGAATGTGGATTGAGGCAAGCCTTCCCATCTGGGGAAGGCGAGAATCTATAACATATAAGAAAGCCCCTTGGGAAAGCGCTCCGATAACAAAGGAGGCTGCTTGGGGATGCCTCTCCGCTATATCGCAGGATAGGAGGATTATCTGGTCGGCTTTCTCCAAATCCGGGAAAGAGAAATTCTCCGAGCGCAAGAAGCCGAGACGGTAGAAGGAGTCAATGTTTTTCGTTCCCAAAACTTTGCTTGCGAATTGGTAGAGAGTGAAATTATCCTCAACGCTTGCGCGAGCCGAGCCCAAAACCCCTATAGCATCTCCTCCATATTTATCCTTTATCGCCTTCAATTTCTCGCTCGCAATCTGTAGGGCTTCGTCCCAAGATGTTGCCTCAAGCTTGTCGTTTCTACGCACGAGGGGAGTTTTAAGGCGATTGGGTGTGAAGAGGAGGTCGGCATAGCTCCAACCCCTAAGGCAAAGCTTTCCCCGAGATACAGGATGATTTTGGGCTGGGACGAGGAAACCCTCAGGGAAAAGGTAGAAGGCACATCCGCAACCGCAGAAGGTGCATATGGTCGGTTGCTTCTTTAGCTTCTCTACATCGCCGATATCCGTTTGAGCTTTCATATCAATCTACCTCTTTTGAGATAAATATCAAAATAATTAATAGACGGCAAAACATCTATGTCAAGAAAAATTCTTATAAATTTTATAAAATTTTGATTCTTTTTAGGCACTCCATATAATAAAAAAAGAAAAATAGCGAAAGGAAGTGCTTTTTATGTCGGGCTACGAATTCAAACCCCAAGAGCTCAAGCTGAGAGCTGCTTGTGTCCTAATTGATGATGGCAAAATCCTTTTAGCGAGACATAAAAGGGGAGAGAAAGAGTATTGGACATTGCCAGGTGGTGGATTGGAGAAAGGAGAAAGGATTGTGGATTGTCTTAAAAGGGAGCTTTGGGAGGAAAGCGGATTGAAGATAGAAGTGGGAGAAATTCTGTTCGTCTTTGATGTGATAGAGCCGGAAAGACATGTTGTGACAATAGTTTTCAGAGCAAGGAAAATCGGTGGAGAATTCAAGCCTAAAAATGTGCCAATTGGACCCAGGCTCGTGGGAATGAATTTCATCCCCTTGGGGAAAATCAAGGAAATAGAGCTCATCCCTCCTCTTGGAGAGGAGATAGAAAAATCCTTAAACCGCCCTGGCGTCCCCTATCTTGGGGACTTGTGGAAGGGGTGAATAATTTCAAAAAATATATTGGAATATAAAGTTAACTTAGTAGATATGAAGAGAGGCAATTTTTATTTGAGGAGAGATTTGAAAGGAGAAGATATAGTTAAGTTTAGGTTAGAAGTAATGGAGTTTTCAGATAAGTATGGAGTAGAAGCAGCAAAGAAAGTTTTTGGCGTTTCAATAAGCACAATTTTCAAGAAGTCCTAAAAATCCAAGAAAAACTAAGAAGAGACAATTTTTTAACCATTAGCGCTATAGATAGATGTTGTCTCAAGATTTGGTTCCTCTTAGGCTTTTCCGAGATTATCAAGCAGGAGCGCAAGGGAAGTTATGGAGAAATTCTTGATAGTATCTCCTTCATCCAAGGAGAGGGCAAGAGAACCGCTATCTGGAGCGATTCCATGAAACTCTTCAACGGATATAGAAGAATTTAATAAGCAAACGATGTTATTCCTTTGGAGTTAATTGGCAAGCAATATGGGAAATCTCCTAAGGAGTCCCAAATGTTATGGAATTATCCAAAGGGTTAATTAACCCGGACAGAAATCGTACATCCTCTGACGCAGAATAACGCTCAAAACACTCCAGAAGGCGCCCACCGAATACTCCCCCAATATGATGCCGAACATAAATGGAATGACCCTTCTATGCCATTTATAGCCTCCCACTTTTATAACGATGAATTTTATGAGCGTGCTTATAACGAGACAGGACCAGTAATATTCCGCTCCGAAATTCATTGAAATAGCATAGCCTACAGGGTGAAGAGGCCACCAAACGAAACGGGCACGCATATTCATCATCAAAACGGTAAAGGCTATCCCGACCCCCATCGCTATCATCGCCCCTGGATTTACCGCTCTTGGAGAGGAAAGGTCCGTTGCCAATTGATTATATATGTAGTAATTGTGGTCCAAAAGGGGGCTTGGACCGACTTTGAACTGTTCATAGCATGCCGCTATATAGGCGCAGAAAGCTCCCCAAGGAAGAGCAACAGCCATCGCATAAATCAACCCTCTTGCACTCGTCTTCGCTTCCTCAGCCATCTTGTAGCCTTCAAGATAGAAAGGCATAGGTGTCGTCCTATACCCTCTGCCCGTTAGCCACCAGAAAAGGCAAAAAACAGTCAGGTTGTTCCCGCCAACCCCCTTCGTTCCCAAGATTTCCGTCAAGATGTTGTATGCATTCATTGAACCAGCCATCTCGTGAGTTGGCGGACCCACTTCCGCCCGAACCCGGGCTATGGCGAATAAAATAACAAATACTATGAAGAAAAAAGCAAGGGTTATCCCTAAAGACATTCCTGCTCTCACGCAGAACCAAACGAGGAAAGAAAAGGAAACAATTAGAAGCAAATAGGCACTGCGATAGCTGAGGGGTTCGTCGCTATCATCTATATCCGCCTTGCCTAATGCCTTCTTAATTGTCAGCCAAAGATGGCGCCTCGCCCCCCAAACAGCGTAAAAGAAAAGAGCGAACCAAGCTCCATAGGATTGTTCATTTATATAGGGGAAAGCTCCCGTCCTTTCCTGATAGCCTAACGCAGCGGTGATTACCAAGAGCATTTTCTTGAATAGATAGAAAAACCAGAGAGAAAATGATAGGTCTAGGGGCATAAAGTAACCCATGGCGATTATGAAGGGATATAAAGGCAATGGAAGCCAGCCTATCGCGTTCCAGGGAAAGGTCGTTATGTATTGACCTAAATTTACCTCATCGTGACGAACACGTATGTAGAGGGGGAAAGTAGGATAGAGAACACGGAGACCATTGATGATATCAATGAGCGCAGCAATTCCGAAGCCAACCCAGAGAGTCCTGTTTTTGAAGAAAGTGGCTTCACCACCGCGCTCCGTCATCGCCAAGGGGAGTTGAATTATTGGATAGCTCAACTTCTCGTTCTCAACCCACTGCTTCCTTATTATGCTGTTTATGGCAATCATCATAAGACCTAAGAAAAAGATGAAGAGACACCACCAAAGGATGGGAGGAAGCCAAGCCCTTAAATATTCCTTCTGGAAGAAGTTCTCTCCGCCGATGAAAAAGGGAGCGACCATATCTTTCTTGGGAACTATTAACCATTTGGGAAGATATTTGAAGAAGAGCTCTTGCCATTTGTTCTCGGGAGTGGCAAGCCAGTAGGGAATAGCCATTTCAGGGATGCCGAGCTGGAGGGAATCGTGCCCAGCTATTACGCTCGCCAGAGCGAGCATAATATATATGACGATAAATTCCCCCTGCGTGAGGGCAAGGTGGGGGAAAGTCCTTTTTATTAAAAGATTTATGAGCAACAAAATAAGGATGTTAAAGACGACATTCCAGGGCAAAGACATAACGCTGGGATGACCAGTGTGCCAAATTCCCTCCACCATCATAACCCAATACACATTGGGAGGAATGAGAAGGAAACCAATTAAAAAAGCTCGCCAGCTTATGCCTTTTCTTTCCATTTTTAGTAATTATATTGAATTTCGCAATACTTAGAGAAGAAAAAATTTAATTTTATGATAGGTAGTTTCCATTTGATAAATATATTTTGACAATCCTTAAGGAATGCAAGCTCCCCTTTTGTTGAGAGAATCTTATTTTTCTCCGCTTCAGACAAATAGATTTACCCGTTTTGCTCCATGCCCTTCGCCAAGCGTGCGCTGGAAAAAGCCATAACTCTTTTTTGGACTATCTCTTTCCCGCCCTTAATTTTATCGCCGAGAGGTTCGCTTCCCTTACTCGCCTTACCAATTCCCATTTCGGAGTATCGGTTATATCCACCAGCCCAAAAGCATAATGCTCACCGCAGACAAGGTCTGGTGGATTAGGACCTCTTGTAACGATGTCAATCCCACAGGGTCCTCTACCGGTTATCGGTTGGTCCCGATAAAGGAACCAGAGAAAGCCCACACAGTATGGATTCTCAGCTCCTTCCCTTATCCATTCCTGATAATATTCTCCCGCCTCAGCCTCATCCTTAACGAAAATTTCCCCCCATATCCCAAATCCTCTTCCCCCATTATAAAAAGCGGGAAAGGAAAAATCTCCGCAGATTATAGGCTTGCCAACTTCCTCAACTAATCTCTTAAATCTCTCGCTCATAAATTCATAGGCGCCCAAATTATAGCCTATTACATCACAATATTTAGCGGAGATTTTAAATAGCTCCCAATAATCTTCATCCTCCCACCAAGAGGGAATAATCCAAAAGCCTAAGAATAAATGGTTGGGGTCGAGCTCTTTCACTGTTTTATAGACGAATTCGTAATATTTCTCGGAATAAAATCGCCTCAATTCCTCCAAATCACTGCTTGGCGGGTTGAGCTTTTCCTCATAAAGCCCTTCTTTCTCCTCAGCCTTACTTCCCCAAGCTTCAACCATCGCTTTAAAATCCCCTTTATATATCTTCTCCAAAGCGAAATCTATCAGCGCCCTTTTAGCTGGCACATCAGCCCCCTTTCCCAGAATCTCCTTTATCTCCTCCCTTGATATTATCTCGTCATACTCATTGCCCAATGACCAGCCAACGATGTAAGGGTCATCCCTTTTCGGCTCAATTTGATTGCGAAGCGCTTCCCTGAATTTTCCCCTTACTTTCTCATCAAAGATATCTGGATGGCTAACGAGGTTTGGGACATCCCATCTCCCCAAAACGGGAAAATAGGGCATCCCTTCCAACCTTCCCCATTTTCCCACCCCGGAAAATCCCCAAGATTTCAACCTTCTTCTCGTGAT
Organism: bacterium; assembly: GCA_014360495.1. Classification (NCBI taxonomy): domain Bacteria; species bacterium. The sequence goes on along the minus strand of JACIXR010000006.1, from coordinate 50,855 downwards.
TTCCTCCCCCAATTTTCTCCAATCCTTTCCGTATTTGCTTATCATATTTGAATAATGGAAACAGAAGAAATCCTTCTCGCTTTCACCCCAGTATCCCCTACCCCAAGCCTCGGAATAAAGACCCTCCTTGGGAGGAAGCCACTCAAATAGGAATTCTCTGCCAGAAACAGGCGTCATAATTTCCCAGGGAGCGGGTGGGACAGCACAGAGCCCCAGATAAAAACAAGGATTTCCCTCAGGCGTTATCAACCACCAATAACCTTCTCTCTTTACGACTCTATAAAATCCTGTTCCCTTTTCCTTCCATCCTAATAGCTCATATCCTCCGAAGCGGTCATATCCCCTCGGCTCTCCCCATTCCTTTAGAATCTCCATTTCCTTTTCCCAAGCCCTTTTCAAATCCTCATCGCTTTTAATCTTCCCCTCCCAATCAGCATATCTGCATTGACCATAGCTGTCTATGAAGGGAGATAAGCTTCTGAGGTCGGGATAGGAGATTATTATAAAGTGAGCATTTAATTTTATTGCCCCTTCTGTTTTCCATTTCATTCTCTTCGGACATTGGGGTTCAAAGAGGAAAAGAGGAATGGAGGGCTGGAAGGAGAAACTGATTTTTTGATTGCCAGATTCCAAATTAATGTCTTTTAAGAAGACGATATAATCCTGTCTTACTCTACCCCAAAGGGGAATGTAGTTGAGCCAAAGAAAATCATCTGCAGGGAGAAAGCCTCCTTCGCTTTCTCCTATTAGTTCATCATCAAGCCAAATTCTCGCTGTTTCTTTGTTTATCTCTGCCTTTAAAAAATATTCCTTTCCCGTTTGCCACTGTGGTTTGAAAGATAGGAAGCGCCACTTTTCACCATCGGCGATGGCAAGAACAAGGGAGAGGTTTGCCATATGGCAAACCTCTCCCTCTGATGTATTCTCAAAGTCTATATAGAATCCTCTCTTCTCCTCCCAGTTATGCTGAGAGGCTATATAGAGGCGGCTTTGCTTCGCTAAGCATAGCCCCGCTAAAATTGAAAACCCTAGGATGAGAATGCCTCTGCTATTCACATCTCTATGTACAGCCTATCTCCCATTTGGAGGGTTAAGGGTTCCTTAAAGTTGAGGATGAGTTCTCCATCTTTCCAGCTGAACTCCGCAGCTATTTTAGTTGCCCTCTTAGCTCGCTTCTCAACTAATACCGAGCTCGGCCTTTTATCCGTTTGAAGGCGAAGCGAGGAGAGGACGAGTTTACCTCTCTTTAGAGTAAGTGAGTTAATCTGTTTTCCTTCCTTTCTTTCCTGAGTGAATATGCCCCAACCTGTGGGAATTACGAAGGGAGAGGTATGATTTTGGGGATTGAATCTCGGTTTAAGGGAAAGGGAAGCTTTGGGCGCGTCGTAGTTGAAGCCCTGCAAAGCGAGCAGGATTGTTAGAGAGTCCATTGGGCGGAAGTAGTGCCATCCGCATTCTATATGGTTCCAGGTCAAGCCGGCATAATTGTAGCGGTCGTATACAGCCTTCACTACATCCAGACCCTCCTTGACCATTCCTTCGTAGATTAAAAGTGAAGCGAACATATACTCCGTTCCCGTCCAGGGGGAACCCCATTGTCCTCCTATCTCTGGCACGGTTGCTCCTCCTCTTGGCCAGGCGCCGTTCACCCAGCATTCTCCTTTTTGCCAATCTATATACGCCATTCCCTTTTGAACGGGCTTTCTATTGTATTTATAGCAAGCAGTAATCGCCGACTTAACCATGTCTTTGGGAAGGATATATCCCAAATCCAGCATATGGGCGTACCATTGACCGTTCATCTGGTCGAGCATACAGCAATTATCCTTGCGACCCGTTGCGACATCGTGATATAGAATGAAATACTCGCCATTCCAAAGCTCCTTGATGAAGCTATCCCTCGCCTTGCGATAAAGGGCTGCGTAGCGTTGTGCCATCTCCCTATCGCCCACTATATAGCCCATCTCGCTCGCCGCTCGCAAACCAGCAAGCCAAACGCTCGCAACATAAACGCTCGTTCCATGCATAGGCCACCCATCATAGGTCAAGGCGGAACCCTCTATATTGGGAATGCCATCATCGTCACTATCTATTGAGAGCTCGTAATCTATCGCTCTTTTTACATGAGACCACATCTTCACGAGGAACGCCTTGTCTCCCGTCCAAAGATAATCACGATAGACCATCAGGATGAACTGTGGCTCCATATCTATTCGCCAGTAGCCATCGGGAACATCAAAGCGGGCGGGGAAGAAATGCGGGATTTCTCCCTTTTCGCTTTGAGCGCGAGCGGTCAATCCTATTTCAACCTTCTCCAACTCGGGGAAGAAGAGAAGGACGGGGAAGGAACCGTAATAGCTCACATCTGTTGTCTGCAGACCACAACAGGCATTCATACCTTCCCAAATCCCAAATGTTCCATCCTTAGTCCACCAGGAGCTCTTGTAAAGAGTGGTGAACTGGGAGTTAATGGCATCGGCAAGCCAGTGAGGAAGGGTGGAATAGAAGGCGTCGTGGAAGGCAAGGGATTCAGTATAAAGACGCTGATAATTATTCAAGCCATATTTCGCTACATCTTCAGCGTTCTTGAACCATTCCTCGTATTTATGCCCTAAAAGTCGCCTCTGTGAATCGTAGAGATTGGGGAAATACCAAGAGAGGAGGAATAAGACCTCCCTCTCCTCCCTCGGGGCAAGGGTTACCTGTACGCTCAGGCATCCATCCCTTCCCTCCTTCTGAGATACAATCCCCCTTTGGGTGAAATCTTTCCAAAGGGAGGTGTAATCTTCCCAGACAGATGGCTGGGCAGGAGAATTAGTTGCGATGAATATATCGCCCATCGTTGGTGAATCCTTAGGGAGACCGGTGGGTGAACCATACTGAGCGTCACCGAGGTAGGCTACGATGCTCCTCAATAATGAAGACCAAGATGTGCTATTAGCCGGCCAGCCTCCCCAAATCGCAGTTGCCAGCACTAGCACCTTCCCATCCCCATACCTTCCCTCTATGAGAAGGGGTTTGCCATCTGGGGAAGCCATAAGCACTTTCGCTTCAGGCTTAAGCTCGGCAATCTCGTTGTATCCACCCAGATGGATGGATTCTCGTGGGAAGTTTTGAAATATAGGATGAGATGCATCTTTAATAATCATATCTATCGGCTGATTAACCGCATCAAAGGACGTTTTGAACTTAATTGGCACTATCTCTTCAATGATTGTTCCCGCTAACTTCCCCCAGCGTTCCTCATTGTAGCCGTAGAAGGAATCCCAGCCGCCGGTTAAGATGAAGGGCATCCCTATCCGCACTGCCTCCTGAATAACCCTCATATTCTCCTCGCCAAGGCTTTCCGCCATCCTCGTGGTCTCAGCAAGCCAAAGTATGTCGTATTCTCTCTTCAATTGCGCGGCGTCTTTTGTGGGCAAAACGACCTTCCCTCCCTCAACTTTGACCCATCTTATCGTCAGATCTCTCGCCTCAATTGTGCGAACAAGCTGGTCTCGGAAATCGGAAACATCCGGGCGCGAGATCATGAGCACCCTAATTGGGCGGGAATAAGAAGCTGGTTCTCCTACGGGAACGCTCAAATCGACTCCATAAAATCCCTTCTGGACAATTAACCTGTTCGCAACCTTCCCACTGTAGCCTTCGCTTATCCCCACCATATTCTGACAGGCGAAAAGGAGGGATGCCTCGCATTTTTTGGTAGAAGTGTTCTTCAATTTGAAGCGGAAGAAAGCGAGGGGAAGAGCGGAGTTCTTATAATCGTGAGGAATGAAGGATGAAAAGGCAGACATCTCTACTTGGATTGGCAATTCCCTATCTTTATAAAGAAGATGGGCGAAAGGAAATTCCCCTTTATAGTATATCTTTTCAATCGTGGGAAGGGTTTCGTGAGTCAGCTGAAGCACCTTCGCAATGGGAACCTTTCCTTCCTGTTTGACTCTTATGGCAAAGAAACTGCGAGGACTAGGATAGGGGTTAGCTGTGTTGTTGAAAATCTGCCATTCCTCAAGCGCTCCATTTGGACGAATCTCAATCGTGCCCGTTCCCAGCCCTCCGAGGACAATCCCCGAACGACCGGCGTAATTCTCCTTCGTGAACTCAAAATTCGCCCCCAAAAGAGGAAGAGCAAAAAGAACGGATAAAAGGATATTGAAAATTCTCAATTCCTTCAACCTCCCTTTAACCATTTATGAAATTGTATCATTCTCAAACCGAGAAAGTCAATATAAAAATTCTCTTATGTCAAACCGATGGGAGGGTGATAGATTATGAGGCATAAATTTAACATGAGTATAAGAAAGGCATTGAAAGAAAGCAATCTCGCCATGCAGCCCCGAGAATTAACTAAATTAAACTCAAAAATATATAGGTTCCTCCACATTTAAGATATGAACATAGAAATAGAATGAGAATTAGTATAAAATAATAAATATGAAAGAAAAGGTCGTAAGGTTCAGCGTTTCGGTTTATCCGGAACTCCTTAAGAAGTTTGACGCCTTCGTGAAGGAGAAGGGCTTCCCAAATAGGTCTGAGGCTTTCCGAGCCCTTTTGAAAAGGGAGCTCATTGAGGAGGAATGGCGGATAGATGAAAGGGAAACCGTCGGCGTCTTGACTATCGTTTACGATCACCACAAAAGCGATATCGTTGATAAACTCGTTGATGCCCAACACCACTTCCACCCTCGCATAATCACTACGCTCCACATCCACTTGGACGAGGATAACTGCGTTGAAGCTATCTTCATCAGGGGAAAAGTAAAGGAGATAAAGGAGGTAGAAAAGGCGATAACTTCCATCAAGGGAATAAAGTTTGAGAATCTCGCCCTCGCAACGACGGGCAAGGAGATTCCTTAGAGCTGTTCTTCAGAAATAGCTTTTAAATGCAGAACCCTCCTTGTCTCCTCCCCCACCTTCACCCGCTCACTTATCGCCACTCCTACTATCCAAATAATGCCTTCTTCATCGCAAACTATCGGTATCAGCCTCCGTTCCTCTCTGGGAATCTTCCTATCAACGAAGATGTCCTGCAGCTTCTTCTCTTTCCTCATCCCGAGCGGAACGAACCTATCTCCCCTCCTCCAATTCCTCGCGATCAACCTACCCTTTATTCCATCCATATCCAATGTCACTTCCCTGCAAACTGCATCCCTTACCAGATATTTCCCCTCTATTATCTTCGCCTCTATCCTCACCCCTGCCCCGGGAATTGAAGTGCTACCGGGAATCTTCAACTCTATTTCGTACTCTATCTTGCCCTCCTTCCCTTTTTTGAATTGAAGCACATCTCCTACCCGCCTTACATCAATCCCACCCGGGAGGGTTACCGCCCCTCCGCTCCTCCCCACTTCCAAAATCCTTTCTATTTCCTCCCTTGATATTTCATAAGTTATGAATTCAGCGAGAATTGAGCGAAGGATTTCTTTTTGTAAAGCGGGATGAAAAGCGAAAAGCCCGGAAATGTTGATACGAAGAAAGGATTCACTCTTTCCTTCTACGAGTTCCTTCCTCGCCTTCCTAACCTCATCCTCTATGTAGGAATTTATCTCTCTAGCGATTTCCCCCAGCCTGTGTATCGCTAACTTCACTTTTGGATTTATCTCCTCCAAGAGGGGAATCACTTGATGGCGTATCTTGTTTCTTGTAAATTCCAACGATAAATTGCTCCTGTCTATCATGTAGGATATATTTCTATCTTTGAGATATTGCGTTATCTCCTCCCGCCATATAGCGATAAGGGGGCGGATGAAGGTGATTGACCCCTCTTCCCGCACAGGAGGAATTCCCCTCAACCCACGAATTCCCGTTCCCCTTATGAGATTTAGCAGAACAGTTTCCACAAGGTCATCTGCATTATGCCCCAAGGCTATCTTATTCGCTGAGAACTTCTCCCCCGCCCGCCTGAGAAAATCGTATCTTATCCTCCTTGCCCCCTCCTCCAATGTCTCCCCCTTCCTCAGCAATTTAGCTACTTCTAACCGTTCACTGTAAAAGGGAAGAGAGTATTTTTCCGCTAACCCCCTAACGAACTCCTCCTCCTTAACCGCCTCCTCCCTCAACATATGATTTAAATGAGCGACAAAGAGCTGAAGAAAGAGTTCTTGCGAGATTTGAAGGAGGAGATGGAGAAGGAAAACCGAATCAGGTCCACCAGAAACAGCAACCACCACCCTATCCCCACGAGAAAGCATCCCGTGTTCCTCTATCGTTTCCTTCAGCCTTTCAAGAATATCTCTATTAATTTATTTCCCTCCTCAAGGAAATATTCCCTTTCCTTACCCCATCTCTCCGAGAAGTTCTCCTCCCCTCTCAGAGGCTTTTCTGAAGAGTAGATGAGGAAAGGAACGGGGTCTGCCGTATGGGTGCGGACTGATACAGGCGTGGGATGGTCGGGAAGGATGAGGATTTTGAAATCCTCATCAATGCTTGGAAGCTCTCTTATGATTTTCCCCACGATTTTCTCATCTATAGCCTCAATTGAGGCTATCTTATTCTCCAAATCTGCTGTGTGTCCACATTCATCTGGAGCCTCAATGTGGATGAAGACGAAATCCATCTTCTCCAAAGCCTCAAGGGCATATTCCGCCTTTCCCTCATAATTTGTGTCTATGTAGCCAGTGGCACCTGGGACATTTATGACCTGCAACCCTGCCGCTTTCCCCAAACCCTTGATGAGGTCAACTGCGGAGATTACCCCTCCCACAAGCCCCCATTTCAGGAAAAAGAGGGGAAGTTGGGGAAGGCGTCCCTGCCCCCAAAGCCAAATGAGATTTGCTGGCGGCTTACCCTCATCTCTTCTTCGCTTGTTCATCTCTAAATTGTCAAGAATTTCATAGGAATTGTAAATAAGGGAACGAAGAAATTCCTCCCCTTCTCCCTGCGGTAAATAAGGCTTAAAGGGCTTGCCAACTATGTTGTAGGGAGGGGTGAGGAGTTGTTCATCCTTTCCATTTCTCCATACCATAAGATGTCTATAGGAGACGCCGGGATAGAATTGCACCTTTGATGAACCGAGCTTTCTATTGAGAATTTCTATAATCTCCCTTGCCTCCTCGCTTGATATATGCCCAGCGCTATAATCTACGATTCTCTCCCCATCGGTTGAGACCAAATTACAGCGGAAAGCCACATCTTCTTTGTTCATCGGCACGCCCATAGCAATTGCCTCAAGGGGACCCCTTCCCGTGTAATACTTCCTGGGGTCATAGCCCAATATGTTCATATTGGCAACATCCGAGCCAGGCTCCATCCCCTCGGGAACGGTTCTCACCATTCCACCAAGGAGGGCAGAGCCAGCTAAGCGATTGATGTTGGGCTTGTAGGCGTATTCAAGGGGTGTTTGTCCGCCCAAATCCTCATGAGGCAGGTCAGCCATACCATCTCCAACTATGATGATATATTTCATCAGAGGTCATCCTTCCCCGTTAATCTGCGATAGGCAGCGAGATATCTCTGAGCTGTTCCTTCAACAACCTCCTTTGGCAAGGGAGGGGCGGGTGGTGTCTTATCCCAGTTTATGCTCTCCAGATAATCCCTGACGAATTGCTTATCAAAAGAGGGTTGATTTTTCCCCGGCTCGTATAGTTCGGCATCCCAAAAGCGAGAGGAATCCGGCGTCAATACCTCATCTATCAGGATTATCTCGCCCTCGTGCCAACCGAACTCAAATTTAGTGTCCGCTATGATGATTCCCCTCTCTTCAGCATATGTAGATGCTTTCTCATAAATAGCTAAGCTCCTATCAATGAGGAAATCCGCCGTCTCCTTCCCCACTATTTTTTCCATTTCCTCAATTGTTATGTTGATATCGTGTCCCGTTTCCGCCTTCGTTGAGGGTGTAAAGATGGGAGAAGGAAGCTTATCCGCAAGCTTCAAGTTGGCAGGGAGTTTCATCCCACAGACCTCTCCCTTCTCCTGATACTCCCTCCAAGCGGAGCCGAAGAGATAGCCACGCACAACGCATTCAATGGGTATGGGCTTCGTTTTAACCCCTATCATATAGCGCCCCTCAAGAATGGGTTTGTAGAGGTCCAATTGAGGAGGCAGGGGAATGGAACGGGTGTGATTGGGGATGATATCCTTTAGGAATTCAAACCAGAAGAGGGAGAGGGCGGTAAGAACTTTCCCTTTATAGGGGATGGGCGTGGGAAGGACGGCATCAAAAGCGGAGATGCGGTCTGTTGCGATGAACAAGAGATGTCCATCCAATTCATAGATATCACGCACTTTTCCCCTTTTGAAAAGGGGAAGGGGAAGCTCAACCGAAAAGATTGCTTTTTCCATTCTGCATCAATAGAATTTTAACCTCAAAAGAGGGAAAAGGGCAAGAAAAGTCTATGATTTAATGAAGAAGTTTTTAGGCGATTCCCTTTTGAAAGCGTGTTAAAATTATACAAAAATTTGACAGGTAGCATAATTATTTCGTAAAATTTGAGAAATCACTCGTGCGTAAGAGAAATGCAGGATAGGGTGAAAGAGATATTAGCTTTAGGAGTTTTCCTCATCCTGGTCATCGCTGGGATAACCATCTTGGCGCTGAGGTCAACGGGAACAAAGCGAGCAATCGTCAGCAAACCAGCTGGAGCTCCTGGTATGATGATGCCAAGGAAAAGCCCGGTCGGTAAACCAGTTGAAGCTAAAAGCATTTCCTTCGGAACGCCTCCCCAGCTCTCATCTCGTTTAGTGATTAAATCCGCCACCCTTCACTTAGTAGTGAAAAACATAGAGAATACGATAAGGGGTATCAGTCGCTATGCGGAGGAGAAAGGAGGATGGGTGGTTAAAAGCAATGTAGAGGAAAAGGACGGCGTTCCCGTTGGCGAGATAAGCGTGCGAGTTCCCGCAAGGGATTTTGAGGAATCCTTGAGCTTCATCCGCAAGTTGGGCGAGCGAGTTATCTTTGAGGAAGTTAAGGGACAAGATGTAACAGAAGAATATGTTGACCTTCAAGCCCAGCTGAGGAACCTACAAGCTGCGGAGAGCCAGCTATTGAAAATTATGGAAAGAGCGGGTAGAATCTCCGATGTAATGGAGGTTTTCAATGAATTGAAGAACGTGAGGGAGGAAATAGAGAGAATAAAGGGAAAGATACAGTATTTGGAGCAGAGCTCCGCCATGTCCACGATAAATGTCAAACTCGCCCTCTCAGAGGAGCTCTTGCCGATTCCACCTGCCCAGAAATGGCGTCCTATGTATGTGGCCAAGAGAGCTTGGCGTAGCGTTGTCCTCATTCTCCGTGGCATATCTTATCTAATCATCTGGATAGCAGTCCTCGGCGTCCTCTGGGTTCCCATAGTTGGTATAGTGTGGTGGATGAGGAAAAACAAAGGGAAATAGAAAAGAAGATTCCAATAGTTGTCCTAACCGGTCCCACCGCCTCGGGAAAAACGGAGGTGGGGATTGAGCTCGCCCTTCTATTGAATACCGATGTGATTTCAGCGGACGCGAGGGCAGTATACAAGTATATGGATATCGGGACGGCAAAACCGACAGCAGAACAAAGAGCGAGAGTGAGACATCATCTCATAGATATCGCCGAGCCGAACCAGGTCTTCACAGTTGCGGATTATCTCTCCTTAGCAATTCCCTTGATTGAGAAGCTATATTTTGAGGAGAAGAAGGTTCCCCTTCTTGTGGGAGGCACCCGTCTTTATATAGATTCGTTATTAAAGGGACTCTTCCAAGCTCCTCCAGCAAATCCCGAGCTTCGGAAGAGGTTGATGGAAGAGGAAATGAGAGAAAAGGGAAGCTTATATAGGAAACTGATGGAAGTGGACGCAGAGCGTGCAAGAGAGCTTCATCCCAACGATTTGAAGAGGATAATCAGGGCATTGGAGATTTATTATGCCACTGGCAAGCCTATGTCCCAGCTTATGAAGGAGACGAAGGCACCTCCCTTTCTACCTTTCAAATTCGCCCTAATATGGGATAGAAATGTTTTATATAGGAGGATAAACGAGAGGGCGGAAAGGATGGTAAGAGAGGGTTTGTTGGATGAGGTAAAGAGGTTGATGGAGATGGGCTGTAAAGATGATTTCATCTCTATGCAAGGGCACGGATATAGGGAGATAATGTGGTATTTGCAGGGGAAAATGAGCTTAGAGGAGGCTTTATATCTTATGAAGAGGAACACAAGGCACTACGCCCGCAGGCAGATGATATGGATAAGGGGAGAAGGATTCAGGGAAGTGAGGATGTGGGAGGGACGAGAACCAAAGGATGCAGCAGTTGAGATTTATGAGGAATTGGAAAGATTGTGGGGAATGACTTGATTTTCGTAAAAATCTAAAGGCGTAGTTACGGAAGTCAATGGAAAAAGTAATGGGAGAAGTTGCTTGGGGAAAATTATTGTGGGTTCGCCTTCGCAGAATATAAAGAAGCAAAAGGAACCAAACATGTTCATCGGCTACATCCTTATAAAGGGGAATTTATTCCGCAACTGGTTGAATATTTTCTTGATACCTACACCGATAAATTCAAAAAAGAAGTTTATTTTAAACAGGAAATACAAAAGATGAGCGATGCCGATGTTAGGAATGTGCTCACCGTCAGCTTAATAGGAAAAGAGTTCCGAAATTTCTTAGACAGCGAAGGTGCTTATGAGACGGTTTTGGATTGCTTTGAGGAGGTAGGGATTGAATTAAGGGCTGATATTGATAGATTTTTTGAAAGATTTTAATAGAAATTATTCCCATCCCCCTTCCATATATGATTTCCTAACCTCCTCTATAACCGTTTTCAATGGAATGTTCTGCTTTCTAGCTATCTCCTCGCAAGAGCGGAGTTCGGGTGAAAATCCTAAAATTTTATCACCCACCCTCGCAACCTTCACCTCAACCTCTCCCCATTTCGTTTCCACTTTAACAATCTCCCTCTCCAAAACCATCCTCTCCAGCCTATTAACTCTTATCCCCAATGTAGTCGTCTCCCGAAACATCAACTCAGATAATCTCCCTACATCCTCTGGCTTGCAGAGGACAGAGAGAATCACTCCTGGTCTTGAACGCTTCATGATTATCGGCTGAAGGAAAACATCAAGCGCTCCCGCTTTAAAGAGCTCATCAATGACGAATTCATATAGATTGGGCGCCATATCGTCTATGTTCGTCTCTAAAAGGACTACGTCCTCAATTTTAAATTCCCCAATAGATTCCCCAAGCAAAACCCTTAATATGTTGGGAATAGGGAAATCCTTCTGCCCTGCCCCCAAGCCTATTTTGGATAATCTCATAGGAGGGAGGGAATATCCCTTCGCGTAATAAGTTATTATCGCTGCACCAGTGGGAGTTAGGGTCTCGCCCTCAACATTTACTTGGCGGATAGGAACTCCTTCCAATAGCTTCATAGTCGCTGGGGCGGGAAGAGGAAGGATGCCATGCTCTACCTCAATGAAGCCATAGGAGATAGGTAGCGGAGAGGAGTATATCTCCTCAATGGAGAGGAAATCTATGGCGGTTGATGTACCAACGATGTCAACGATTGTATCAATCCCTCCCAATTCATGGAAATGGACATCATCTATATTTACGCCATGGACGAAAGCCTCTGCAGACGCCAATTTCTCAAGGATGGCGAGCGAGTCATCCTTTATCTTCTGCTTCAAATCCGCCCTTTCAATCATCTCCTTCATTTCCTTATAGGAGAGGCTTTTATCGGAGGTAGAGGCAGAGATTTCAAGGGAAAGAGCTGACAAATGATTTTTCTCCACCCTCTTGAGGGAAAGCTTCACATCGCGAGAGGAAACTCGTTCAATCGTCTTTTGAACAAGTTCCAAAGGCACGCCGAGGTCAAAAAGAGCGGAGAGAATCATATCTCCACTTGCACCTAAAAAACAGTCAAAATACAGGATTTTCATAGTAGAGTTAATTATAACATGAAAAGGAAGGGTTGTTGCAATGAAAGGTCCCAGTATTTAACATTATTGGACTTTTTAATTCCCAATTGTCATTGGGGAGCGACGAAGCAATCCTGTTTTCTGGACCCATAAAAGAGAGATTGCCACGGCTTCCCTTTGTAAAGCCTCGCATCTATGGGTGTAGGTTTTAGCGACAATTCCTTCCGTAGCGGGATAAGAGCCCCATTGTCATTGCGCGCCTTCTGCTTCGCAGAAGGCGCGGCAATCTCTAACCAGCAATGAGAGACTGCTCCATTTTGAGCGGTGTCCTTTTCTGTCATTGCGAGGAGCGAAGCAACCCCTTGTTTCTTTCAAGAAATATATAGATTGCTCAGGTTTCCCTTACGGAAAGCCTCGCACTACATTAAATTTTAAATCGCTATTTAATTCCATTCCTATCTTTCATTTCGGTTTTCATACCATTTAAAGAGACAAATTTTCAGTCCCACAAAATCCAATGCCTGGGCTTAATCCCTTTTCTCGGACGCCCCACTACATTTTCTTGCATAAAACGAGTTTATCTCTTAAATTTTAATATATGACTCTAAGAAGCTTAATTATCGGCATAATCTGCGTTATTCTCTGCGTCATCACCGTCTGCTTCGCCGAGCTGGTTACCAAATACATCCAAATCGGCATCCTTCAATTTCCTCCCGTTGTCATTGGTATGTTCACATTCGTCCTCATAATAAATAGACTCGCCGGGAAAATCTCAAAGAAATTCCATCTTACCCCACAGGAAATGCTCATTATTTATTCAATGATGCTCGTGGGAACTATGATTGCCTCCCGCGGGCTCCTTGAGAAACTCATTCCCCTTTTAGTTTCCGAGAATTACTATGCCAATGTGCCGAATAAATGGGAGGAGCTCTTCTTCCCCCATATTAAAAGATGGCTCGTCCCTTGGAATCCCGCAGGCGAAGCACAGCAAGAGGTGGCTAAGGAATTCTACGAAGGCACCCTTTCTTGGAGCAGATGGCAACATTGGATAGGGAAATGGGAAATTCCCCTCATCTCCTGGATAATTTTAGTTCTCCTCGTCTATTTTGCTCTCCTCTGCCTCGCAACCCTCCTCCGCCGCCAATGGGTTGATAACGAGAAGCTCTCCTTCCCCCTCATCCAACTTCCCCTCGAACTCGCAAGGGATGAGGAGACGGGCGCGTTTTTCTCCAACCGCCTCACCTGGATTGGCTTCGCCATACCCTCTGTCATCTTCATTTATAACGGCATACAAAAATTCATCCCTTCCCTTCCAGAAATCCCCCTTCAATATAATCTCAACCAGCATTTCACCACCCGTCCCTGGTCGGATATCTTCTACACACCCATTTACTGTTCCTTCGCCGCCATCGGTTTCTTCTACTTCCTCCCCACCGAGCTCCTTTTCAGCCTTTGGTTTTTCTTCGCCTTCTCACGCCTCCAGGATGTAATAGCCTCTTCTTTGGGAATGGTTATGGACAATATGCCCCTCTATCCCACTCACTTATTCATCGGCTATCAAGTCGCAGGAGCGTATATCGTCCTTTCTTTTTACCTTCTTTATATTAGCTTCCCACATTTCAAGAAGGTCTTAAAAAATGCCATCGGGAAGAAGGTCATTGACGATTCAAACGAGCTTCTGCCTTATAGCGTCGCTTTCTGGGGATTGCTTATCTCGTTCGTCCTCATCGTCGGCTGGGCTTATGTTACGGGATTATCAATTTGGTTGGCTGTGATGGAGTTCTTCGTCTACTTCTTCATCGTGGCAATCGTTATGGCGAGAAGTACAGCTGAAGCAGGAATGCTTATGACGGAGACCTCCTTCCGCCCCATTGATTTATATGCCGTCTTCGCCTCAAAGAGCACCCTCGGAGCGCAAAATCTCACAACTCTTGCCTTTTTGGATGCAGTCTTCACAAGAGACCAGAGAGGATTGCTCCTCACGGCTTTCCTAGACGGCTTGAAACTCGGCGATGGTGTGGGAATAAAAAGGAGACAGTTCCTTCCCGTTTTCGCCATAGCCATTTTAGTTGCTTTAGGCGTCGGCACCATCCTTCACCTAATGATTCCCTACAAGTATGGAGGGATTACCCTCTATGAATATGTTTATCAGGGGAACTGCCTTTGGGCTTTTCAGGACCATGCCCCAGCAATAGAATCTCATATCTCTCACGATTGGCGAGCGCCCACATTCTTCGCAGCTGGCGCTATCTTCACATTCTTCCTTGCCTTTATGCGTTTCAGATATTTTTGGTGGCCACTTCACCCTTTAGGATATGCCCTCTGCGCCTCCTGGACGATGATTGTTTTCTGGTTCCCAGTTTTCGTGGCTTGGATAATCAAATGGTTTATCACTCGCTACGGTGGAATGAAGCTCTTCGCTAAAGGTCGCCCCTTGTTTTTGGGGATGATATTGGGCGAGTTCACGATGGCTGTCATCTGGACCCTAATATCTTCCCTCACGAGGGTCCCTCCTCCTTTCTTCCCATGGCCATAAAAATAGTAGGAGGTGTTTTTATGAAAAAAACATTCATTTTCCTTTCTCTCCTCTTTTTAATCTCGCTTCAATCTTTCAATGCCCCTAAGAAGAACCCCTCTTATTCGGATTATGTGGACACGAGAATCGGGAGCGGCGCGGATGGTAGATGCTTTCCCGGAGCCTCCCTCCCCTTCGGAATGACCGCTTGGGCACCCCAAACGAGAAGGCAGGACCTGCCATACCATTATAACGATAAGAAGATTCAAGGCTTCAGGGGAACCCATTTCCCGAGCGGCTCCTGTATGGGCGATTACGGATGCATCGGCATAACTCCCCTCGTCGGCGAGCTGAAGACTTCTCCCCAGGAAAGAGCTTCCTCTTTCAACCACTCGGATGAGATAGCCCTCCCTCACTATTACTCCGTCATCTTGAAAGATTATTCCATCAAAACGGAGATAACCGCTACAATCCGCTGTGGTTTCTTCCGCTTCACATTCCCTCAGACGAATGAAGCCTACATTCTGATTGATAACCCTATGGGCTCGGGCTCCGTGAAAATTATTCCCGAGAAAGGGGAAATCTTCGGCTACAACGATTACAGGTATAGGGGTTATTTCTATGCCAAATTCAACAAGCCATTCAGCGAATTCGGGACATTCAAAGGGAATGAAGTCCACAAAGGCTCTATTTCAGAGGAGGGAGGCGGCGCAGGTGCCTATGTGAAGTTCTCTACAACACAAAACGAGCCAATTTTAGTGAAGATTGGCTCCTCCTTCATAAGCGTTGAGCAAGCAAAGAAAAATCTTGATAAGGAGATTCCCAACTGGAACTTTGAGGAAATAAGCTCTCAAGCTAAGAGGATTTGGGATGAGAAATTGAGGAAAATAGAGATAGAGGGGACAGATGAGGAGAAGAAAATCTTCTACACAGCACTGTACCATTGTTATCTTCTACCTCGCATTTTCAACGAGGATGGCTATTACCTTAGCCCTTTTGACGGCAAGATTCATCAGGGGAATTACTATGAGGATTACTCCCTTTGGGACACCTATAGGGCAGAACACCCCCTCCTCGTTCTCCTTGAGCCCGAAGAGAATGCGAAGATGATAGAGGGATTGGTCAGGATTTACGAAGAGGGTGGCTGGATGCCAAAGTGGCCGAATCCCAAATATACAAATGTAATGATTGGCACGCATGCCGATTCCGTCATCGCAGATGCGTATGTAAAGGGCATAAGGGGGTTTGATGCAAAGAAAGCCTATCAGGCTATGTGGAAGGATGCAATGGTCCCGGGAGGCGAGACGCCCGCTGGATATTATGAGGCAAGGGAAGGGATTGAATATTACAAGAAGCTTGGCTATTGCCCGGTAGATAAGGTTGGCGAGGCGGTTTCAAATACGCTTGAGGGCGCCTATAATGATTATTGCGTGGCTCAGATGGCAAAGGCTCTTGGGAGGATGGATGAATATCGCTATTTCCTTGAACGCTCCCTTAATTATAGAAATGTTTTTGACCCTGAAACGGGATTTATGAGGGGAAGGAAGTCAGACGGCTCGTGGGTTGAGGAATCCGACCCAAATCAATGGTATCCCTGGTTTACTGAAGCCAACGCCTGGATTTACACCTTCTATGTCCCTCACGATGTTCAGGGATTGATAAATTTGATAGGTGGTAGGGAAAAGTTCGTTGAGCTATTGGATAGATTCTTTCGGGAGGGGCACTTCGACCCCGGTAACGAACCAAGTATGCAGGCTCCCTTTATGTTTGATTACGCGGGAGCTCCCTGGAAAACCCAGGAATGGATAAGGCATACAATGGAAAGACTGTTTAAAGCTTCAGCTGATGGACTTCCCGGCAATGACGATTGCGGGCAGATGTCAGCTTGGTATCTATTCAGCGCTCTCGGCTTCTATCCCGTCTGCCCCGGACAGCCGACCTATCAGATTGGCAGCCCGATGGTTAAGAGAGCAATTATCCATTTGGGAAACGGCAAGGATTTGGAGATAATCGCTCACAATGTATCCAAAGTGAACAAGTATATTCAAAAAGCTGAGCTCAATGGAAAGCCCTTGAATAGACCCTGGTTCTGGCATTCAGAGATAGAAAAAGGCGGAAAGCTCGTCTTCTGGATGGGGAAAGAGCCGAATAAGAAGTGGGGTAGCGACCCCAAATCCGCTCCGCCTTCAATCACCACTAAGGAACCCAAAGAGGAATATTCCAATCTTCAAGTCGAGAAGGAAGTAGTTGAGCCAAATGAGGAGTTCAAGGTAAGCGTTGACGTGAAGAACATCGGTGGCTTGGGAACGGTTGAAGTAAAGCTTCTCCAAGACGGAAAATTGTTTTTAACGAAAAAGATTGTTCTGAATTCGGGCGAGAAGACAAGGGTGGAAATCCCCTGCAGATTGTTCTCCGCTGGAGAGCATCTCCTGCAGGTAGGCAATTTGCCTCCCAAGAAAGTAAAGGTCTTGGAACGACCCGCTTCAATTCAATATCTGGGATTCAATGTAGTTAGGAAAGGGGAAAATGATGCCGTGGTGGAGGTTACCCTAAAGAACATAGGAAGCAAAGTGGGAGAGGAGGATGTGAAAATCTACCTTGATGATGAAATAGCGGAAACTAGGAGGGTAAGCCTTGCCCCTGGGGAGGAAAAGAAACTAAGCATCCCCATTAATATAGCAAGTGAGGGACTCCATCGCTTAAGCGTAGGGGATTTCAAGCCCGTTATTTTCCCTGTTGGGGAGTTCGTTGTTCTATGGTATAAGATGGAGGGAAAGGGAGGTGACATCCTGAAGGATTCATCATTATGTGGGAATGATGGACGCATAGTGGGAGCGCAATGGGAGCAGGGAGATAGAGGATATGCCTTGAGATTCAATGGAGCCAATGACTATGTGGAGGTCCCAAATTCCCCATCCCTAAATCCCGTTAACTCCATAACCGTTTGCGTTTGGATTTATCCCATAGATTGGAATGGAAACAGGAGAATACTCCAGAAAGGGACAAACGATAATCAATATAGGCTAACCGCCGAGGGTGGAAAGTTGGTTTGGCATATCGCTGGCATTCAGAATGGATATTTGTCCTGCGATTTGCCCGTTCCCGGTCAATGGCATCACATCCTCGCGAAATACGACGGAAAAAGGGGATTTATGCAGATTTGGATTGATGGGAAAAAGATAAGCGAGAGAAACGATGTGAAAGGAACGATTCCCATTACCAACGACCCCCTTTACATCGGCACAAAGCGAAGGGATGCCCCTCCAGGCGATTGGTTCTATGGGCTGATAGGTAAAATGAAGATTTACGACTGAGAAACGATGAAACAACAAATAAAATTGAACCAACGCTTATTTCTTACCTTGGTTCTCCTCCTTCTTTCCTTCACCTCTCTTAAAGGAGCGAATGCTATGCATACGAAGGAAGATGTCCTAAAGCTTTTGAACAGCGAGTTTCATCAAAGGCTTTACCAAAACACATATAAAAGCTTACTTGAACGGCTTAAACCCGACGGCTACCTTCCCGAATCCCTCACGGGGGCTTATGGAGGCGAGTTCCCTCGCACACTTGGTCCCTATGTCTTCCTATTATTGGAGAATGGAGAGTTTGAGGAGGCGAAAAAATCGCTTGAATATGTTCTCTCCGCCACCGCTCTATCCGGAATGAATCGAATCCCTCATGTCATCGGACCAGCATACAGGGAAAGAGAACCCCTACCTGATAAAAAGAATCCCGGACAGACATTACACTACATCCACCTCTATCGCCTTGATTACCCAGATTACGGAGGGGCTCAGCAATTTAAAGCCACTTCCTCAAAGCTCTATGCCATTGAGGCTTGGCTGACGAAGGATAACGCTGATGGAACCTTGTTCGTTGAGATTGTTCGCGAGCCAGATGATGAAAAGCCAATCGCCGCCATTTCCATTCCCTCCGATAAAATAGAATCTGGACGTTGGCTGAGAGCCGTTTTCCCAGAACCCGTTTCCTTGGAAGTGGGCAAATCCTACCTCCTCCGCCTTCGTTTTGAGGGAAAAGGGACAATGGCTTGGGTGGGATTGAACGAAGTTGGGGAAAATCCCTTCGGCGGCGCCTATTCCCACGATAAACCTCCAATCGGCTGGCAGATTCACAAAGACCATATCACCGCCTTTGCCCTTGATTTCGGCTCCCTTAAACATATAGAGAGACAAATCATCCCTATCTGGGATAAAGCCGACCAACCCGATGGACATTATCACATAATCTTGGCTTGGGCGAGATATATCACGGTCAGCAATGATAGGGATTTTGAAAACAAAACTTACGAACAAATAGCAAGGCTTTGCGATTTGGCAACCGATATGCCCTACATGAATATGGGATGGGGCACGACCACGACTTATCTAATCCGCAACCCCTGTTTTGAACATTCCCGCGAGGTGAGATTTTGGGATTGCTACGACCTCTTGACCCAGGTTTTCACCGCTGAGGCTTGGCGGGAGATGCTCCCCATCGCAAAAAGAAGGGGCGATTGGGAGCATTACTACAAATGGAAAGAAGCTCTATCCCGTCTTGAGAGGGGGATAAAGGAATTTTTGACTATGGAGATGGGCGGAAAAAGGATTTATGCCGAGATGAGACTCCCCGATGGAGGTGCTGGAAAGATATATGATGGGTTATCTTGGGTCAATCTTTCCCCTATAGCGGCGGGTTGGAGGGGAGCGGATGAGGAGATTTTACGAGCGACTATTGAGGAGTATAGAAAAAGGGCTTTCTTCGATTGGGAGGGATTCAAGCTATTGGGAGCGGAGTGGAATCCACCCGATAGGATAGCGAGAGCAGTGATAGGCAAACAATGGGCTTGGGAGTTTCTCTATTCTGTTGAGAGGGGGGAATGGGACAGGGCTTGTGAGCTTTTGAGTTTTTTGGAAAAGGCGAACAACAATCCCCTCTTCGCTGAATGCTTTTGGCTTTCACCGGATGGCAAGATGAACCTAAACGACCCGGGGAACGGCGAGCAAAGCAGCTGGTATGTCTGGGCGATAAGCCGAGCGAAAAAGATTTTGGAAGGGAGGGAATTGCTATTTTGAAATACTTCTCTCTTTTATTTCTCATTATCCCTGTTTTGCCAGCTTATTGTTCTCTTAAAGTCGGAGTAATTGCTGATGAACTCGTTGATTACTCCACTTGGGCTAAACCCTTCGCCTCCCTTTGGAAGGGAGAGGAAGTACTCAATTTTTTGAAGAAATTTGAATGCTCACCCAAGCTCTTAACCGCCGAGGAACTATCATTGGAAGGCTTCTCAAAATACGATGTGATACTCATTTCCACCGACCACACTTATCCAGAGATTGGCACTTGGGGAGGTGTTGTTGCGGAGGCATTGAAGAAATATGTTGAGCAAGGTGGTATATATGCGATGCCCATCGGCGTTCCCCATTACATAAGCAAGGACATAAAAACTGGAAAGTTGGATTCAAATCATTGGGACGATTTCTTCGGCTGGCGTGCCTCCGTATGTTTCGGCTCGGGCGAGCTCCAGTTGACAAAGCAGGGGAAAAGGATTGGACTTTTAGAGCCAATAAATCTTCCCGCGCGTCCCATTCGCACCTTTGAGGTCTCAAAAGCAGCGGTTCTAATATGGAGTTTAGATTGCGTTCCCTTGTTGAGAGCCATCCCCTATGGCAAGGGATGGCTAATCCATTGGGGTGGTGGAGAGGATATGAGCGAGCGAGTGAGGAACTATTGGCTTGAAGCAGTGGTCAAAATCGCAGAGGCGATAAAGCAAGGAGAAATCAAGGCTACAACTTACGAGGAACTCCTTAGAGAGGAGGGAGTGGCTGGCAAATCCCTTGATGATATTGATTACGAAGCCTTCTCTCCTGCCCCCTCCCCGCTCTCTCTTCCTCCCAAGGGGATTCAACTTCAGCCTACGGAAAAGAAGATTTTGAGAAATCCTCGCAAAACTCTCAAGCTTGATGGCAAGTGGCTTATGCTTGGCTTTCCTCGTGGAAAAGGCAATGAGGGTAAGCTCATCAAAGGAGAAGGTTGGGAGGAGGCGATGGAAGCGGAGGTTCCCTGTAGCGTGCAAACAGCCCTTTTCAAGGCGGGGAAAATACCTGACCCCACCGTTGGTTTCAACGACCAAATCGCTCGGAAGGAAGTCGCTGAGAAAGAATGGTGGTTTCGCAAGGACTTCGCTTGGGAGCCTGGAAAGCCTACCCGCCTCGTCTTTGAGGGAGTAGATTATAGCGCCACCTTCTATCTCAATGGCGTCCGCTTAGGGGAGCACGAAGGTCCCTTCGGCGGTCCCACATTTGATATAACGGGCATCGTTCAGAAACAAAACACCCTAATAGTCCGCATTGACCCCATACCTCCTGATTGGACGCTCGTTTTCAAAACGAACTGCGTCTACGGATGGCATTATGTGAACTGCCCACCCATTGGAATCTGGCGCTCGGTGAGGGTGGAAACCGTCCCCGATGTTGAGATTACAGATTTATTTATATCCACTCAAGACGCTCAGAAAGGTTTGATGAGCCTTTACATCGCTTTGAGAAGCAAGAGGGCTTTTCAGGGCGAAATTGAGGGAGTGCTCACCCCAGCTAACTTCAAAGGAAAATCCTATCGTTTTACCCTTCCCGTGAAAGGGAAAGGTATGTTTTGGCAAGAGCATTTGCAATTTGCTATTCCCAATCCTCGCCTCTGGTATCCTAATGGATTGGGCGAGCAGAATCTTTACCATCTACAAATAGCTTATAAAGAGGGAAATCGCATCCTTGATTTTTCCTCCACTCGTTTCGGCATCCGCACAATAAAGACGACCCCCTTGCCAGACGGTCCTAAACCCCACCTTTATAATTGGACCTTCGTCATAAATGGAAGACCTGTTTTTCTCAAAGGAACGAACTGGGCAACCCTTGATGCCTTTCTCAGGCTTGATGAAGCAAGATATAGGAGATTCCTCACTTTAGCAAAGGACGCAAATATCCAGATTCTTCGGGCTTGGGGAGGAGGGTTGTTGGAAACGGACACATTTTACGATATCTGCGACGAGCTGGGCATAATGGTTTGGCAAGAATTTCCCCTCACTTGGCAGAAATTTGATGTTATACGGCAGGCTGTTGCGGAGGAAATAGCCGATCTGAACATTCGCAGGTTGAGAAATCATCCCTCCTTAGCCCTTTGGTGCGGAGGAAATGAACATAGCGGGCAGGGTTGGTTGATTGAACTGCTGGGAAGAAAATGCTATGAGCTTGACGGCACTCGCCCCTATCATAGAACCGACCCCTACGGGGGTAGCATCCATAACTACGATGTTTACTGGGGACTCCAGCCATTGGAGAGGAATCTGGACCTAACCGCTCCTTTCATAGGCGAGTTCGGCTTGGCCTCCCCCTGCTCCTATGAAAGCACGCTGAAATACCTACCTCCTGAGGAACGGAATACCTGGCCTCCTGCCGATGACAGCGCCTTTATCCACCATACTCCGACATTCACACCCCAAAATATGGTGCATCTTCTCCACTATGCAAAGGAATTTGACCCTTGCGAGGATTTGCAGGGCTTCATCAGAGGCAGCCAATTGGCGCAAGCAACCGGCGTAAGGGTAGTTCTGGAAAAGATGAGAACGAGATTTCCCCTCTCAACCGGTGTTATTTACTATAAGCTAACGGATGTCTACCCCGGCTGTTCCTGGTCCACGGTTGATTGGTACGGCGTCCCCAAAATAGCACATTATTTCGTGCAAGACGCCTATGCTCCCCTGCAAGTTGTCGCCCTCTTCAAATCCTTCTCCTACCCTCCTGGAGACATTCTCCAAACCGAGATATGGCTTTTGGATGATAAAAAGGAATCCAAGGGAAAGGGCGAGGTTTGGGTGAGATTGTTCAATGGGAAGCTCCAAATGGTGGCTGAGAGAAGGCTTGAATTAGTGAGTAAGGGTGAAGGGAATCTTCTCGTTGGCGAATTGGATTTTCCCATTCCAAGTGAAAATCACATACCTCTCTTATTGGTTTTGGATTTGCTCAAGAACGACAAGAAATTAACGAGGAACTATTATTGGTTCAATTTCCGAGAGAAGCCGGGCTGCCTATTCAGTCTACCTAAGACCAGATTATCCGCTCATATGGACCGAGATAGAATCGTTGTGAGGAATATAGGGGAATTGCCCGCCGTTGGGGTCCATATATCCGCTCCAGATATATCCGACAGCTTGCGCCTTGAAGATGGTTATTTCTGGCTTGACCCAGGGGAGGAAAAGGTAATCGGATTCGAGCTTATGCCCAACATAGAGGGAACAAGAAAAAGCTTGAGAGGATTAAGAGTAGGTGCCTGGAACGCCGAGATGATTGATGTAATTAATAAATAGCCCAAATTTTTAAATTTTTTTACATCTGAGCTTAGCTTGGAGGAACTAAGGTTTGGAGCCTTTCTGACTCGCTCCTTTGCTCTGCTATGCTTTTTGCCCTTACTAAACCCCAATACTCCTTTCTGAAACAAAAGCTAAAGAGAGCTTTAACAAGTCTTTTTCTCGCCGCAAATTCCATAAATATCATCAACTATGAAGATAAAGAAATAGTGTAAAATTGTCAAGATATGGAGTTTTTCAACAAAACCAAAAAATATTTGACTATTCCACAATCTGCGTTATCATTAATGGAAACGGTTGCATAATGAAAGTCACGATTAAAGAGATAGCCAAAGAGCTCGGCGTTGCGCCCTCTACTGTCAGCAGGGCGCTGAGGAATCATCCCGCGATAAGCGAGAAAACCAAACAGCTCGTCCATCAAACTGCTGAGAGGCTTGGTTATCGCCCCAACATCCTTGCAAGAGGCTTAGCAACAAGACGAAGCTATACGATAGGGCTTGTCGTTCTGGATATAAGCAATCCCTTCTACGCTGAGATAGCGGAAGGAGTTGAGGAAGTTATCTCTTCCTACGGATATAGCCTACTACTTTGCAGTAGCGGATATGACCCGGAAAAAGAGAAAAAATATATCTCCCTTCTAAGAGATAGGAGGGTTGAGGGGATAATCATAACCTGCCTCAATGTGTCCTTCTCTCATATTCAAGACCTATTACAAAACGGACCTCCATTCGTTCCCATAGACTGGTTTCCCGGAGATAATCCATGCGTTACCACGAACAATGTAGAGGGAGCAAGACAAGCAGTTGAACACCTCCTCTCACTTGGGCACAGGGACATCGCATATTTAGCTGGACCCACCAGGCTACCCGGTGCGATGGATAGGGTTGAGGGCTATAAAAAAGCGCTTGAACGCTACGGGCTCCCCTTCAGAGAGGAACTTGTCCTTTATGGACACTCAACAGCTAAGGATGGTTATAAAGGCTTTAAAGAGTTGATGAACAGGGGAATAGATTTCACTGCCTTATTCTGCGCAAATGATGTAGTGGCTATAGGAGCGATGAAAGCTGCACAGGAAAACGGGATAAGGATACCCGAAGACATATCGTTAGTCGGCTACGACGATATAGAGATAGCCTCCCTCCTGAGTGTCCCTCTCACGACTGTTTGGCAGCCGAGGAAAGAACAAGGAGAGACGGCTGCCAAAATACTAATGGATATCTTGACTAAGAAGGAAAGGATTTTGCAGAAGGTTGTAATGGAGCAGAAACTAATAGTTCGGATGTCAACGAAAACTCCAAGAAAGGGGGTGAAAAAATGAAAAGGAAAGGATTTACGCTGATAGAGCTTTTAGTGGTGATAGCTATCATAGCAATCCTCGCTGCGATTCTCTTCCCTGTTTTCAGCAGGGCAAGGGAGCAGGCGAGAAAAGCCCACTGTCTCTCTAATTTGAAGCAATTGACCCAAGCTACTCTTCAATATCTGCAAGATTGGGACGAATGTTTCCCTCTCACCGATTGGAATTATATGACATGGCCAACTCACATCTATCCCTATGTTAAAAACACCTCTATTTATAAATGTCCCACTCGTTATATGCAGGATATTTGGTGCGGATATTGTAGCCCGACCTTTCATCAATGGCCAGCTACGAACTACGGGATGAATTCCTGTCTTCATGGTATGTGGGCTAAATGGGGTGTTTCTGGAACGATCAGCCTTGCTCGCATTGATAGTCCCAGCCAGACAGCTTTAGTATTTGATTCGGCAACCACTTTCGGTTGTCTTGCCGCTGTTCCCTGGACGAATGTCTGCCAAGCCCAATGCAATCCCGACCTCCAAAAGGAGGAAAATGTAAGGCATATGGGCTGAAATAACATCGGTTTCGTTGATGGATATGTCAAATGGGTTCATTGGCAGGAGATGACTCCCTTAGAGACACGTGTCAAAATGTGGTATGGCTGGGCACAATAAAGACAATGCCCTGGCGAGCGATAATATTGGGTTGCCTGCTCATCCCTTTGAATTGTTATTGGGTGGCGATGGCGGAAATCGTCTATTACACCCTTCACGCCACCGTCCTCTCCCTCTTCTTTAACGCCCTCGCCACCCTCCTTTTTCTTCTATTAATTAATTCCCTCCTACGAAGGTTCACCCGTTTTTACCTATCTCGCTACGAACTCCTAATTATTTACATTATGCTCTGCATCGCCACCTCCCTCTGCGCCCACGATATGATGCAGATACTCATGAGCCTTTTGGGCTACCCTCGCTGGTTCGCTACTCAAGAAAACCAATGGGAGACAAAGATTCTACCCTACTTGCCTTCCTGGTTGATAGTGAAAGACAAACAAGCTCTCTCAGGATTATATCTTGGTGGGAGCACATTCCTTCCCTATATAAAGCATTTCCTCCCTCCCCTTTTTGCCTGGGGAACATTCGCAATCCTTTTAATTTGGTGTTTCTATTGTCTTAGCTCTATATTCAAGGACCATTGGATAAAGGCTCAACGTCTCACATTTCCCATAGCCCAAGTCCCCCTGGAACTGACCAGCGAGGAAGGATTGGTCTTCAAAAACAAGCTATTTTGGGCTGGATTCGCTTTCGCCGGCTGTCTTGATATTTGGCATGGACTCCATTTCTTCTTTCCTTATCTCTTCTACCTTAATACAAGGTTCGACCTCGGACCCCTTATTCACATTCCTCCCTGGAATGCCATTGGCTGGACGCCAATCTGCTTTTATCCCTTCGCCGTGGGACTTGCTTACTTCATTCCCCTTGACCTCGCCTTCTCCTCTTGGTTCTTCTACCTTTTCTGGAAATTTCAGCTCGTCTTTCGCTCAGCCCTCGGTATGGAGCCTATGCCCGGTCCCTATCAAAGCGCCCAATCATCTGGCGCTTGGATAGGGATAGGAATTCTCGCCCTTTGGGGAGCTCGCAGGCATATAAAAAACCTATTAAAGCAAGGAGAAATTAAGCATATTATCGGCTTTTTAGCTGGCTTCTTGGGACTTGTAACCTTCGTTCACATCGCTGGTATATCGCTTTGGGTTGCCCTTGCTTTCTTCTCAATTTATTTCATAATAGCGATTTCCGTGGCAAGGATGAGAGCAGAGCTTGGACCTCCTACTCACGACCTTTACTATGCCGGCCCCGATTGGCTCTTGACTTCGCTTTTCGGCACGAGAATCTTCGGAGCGCAAAACCTCTCCGTTCTCTCCCTCCTTTATTGGGTCACACGCGACTACCGAAACCACCCCATAGCCCACGAGCTTGAGGGAATGAAAATAGCTGAACAGGCTAAGGGAATTAACGAAGCTCGCCTTGGATTTATCTACCTCATCTCCGCATTTGTTGGATTCATATCTGCTTATTTCATTTATCTACACATCTTTTACACTTGGGGTGTGGGGGCAAAATTACAGAGATTCGGTGTGGGATTGGGCGCCGAAGCTTTTAATAGGTTAGATAAATGGCTTAGCTCCCCTTCCGGAATGGATGCTCCCTCTATGAGACAGTTTAGCTTCGGTCTCGGGCTAACACTTTCTCTCTTCTTCATAAGGAGTCTTTTCCCCTTCTTCCCACTCCATCCAGTAGGCTATGCAATCGCTGGCTCTTGGACGATGTCCTGGCTATGGTTCTCCGTCTTCTTGAGCTGGCTGGCTAAAAGCATAATCCTCAAGCAGGGT
Organism: bacterium; assembly: GCA_014360495.1. NCBI lineage: Bacteria > bacterium. The sequence goes on along the minus strand of JACIXR010000006.1, from coordinate 24,465 downwards.
GGATTGAAGGCATATAGAAACGCTATGCCGATTTTCCTCGGATTAATTATAGGCGAATACGCCATCGGGAGCTTATGGAGCATAATAGGAATAGTATTTAATAAGGAGGTTTATGGCTTTTTCATATAATTCAAGAGGAGGAATCCCTATGTTTATCTTGGCTTTTTTGCTTCCCTTGCTCACATACGGAACCGATTGGTTCAATGAAAGGGAATCCCTTTGGCTTAGGGAGCATTGTGGAATCTATGCCTGGGCAAAACACAATAAATTCAATGATTTCTCCCTCCCCGAGCTCGTTGAAAAGGCAAAGGAGTTTGGCGTGAAGATAATAAGGGTGCCCGTAGATGCCTTCTATGGAGGAGAAGAGGACTTCCCAACGGTTTTATCCTCTCCAGCATATCAAGAAATCTTCTCTAAGTTTTCCATTATAATCCTAACGATGTGGGATTGGTCAGGAAAACAATACGACGCAAATTGGACGGAAAAGGTCTATTATGATGCAGCTCGCTATCTCCTGGAAAAATACAAGGGGAGTGGAAAGACGATTGTTATGGGCATATGGGAGAGCGATAATTGGGCACCCCTTGATGAAAGAGGCATCTCCTTTTTCCAGGCGAGGCAGAAAGGGATAAGAAGGGCAAAAAAGGAGATAGGAGAAAAAGGCATGACGCTCATAGAAATGATAGAGGTTAATAAGGTTGATTTGAAAGGTAGAGATTGTGTTACCAATGTGATACTGCCAAAAGTTAAACCGGAAATGGTCTCCCTCTCTTCTTGGGCACACCTTGATAATCTTACCCAGACCCTTGATTACATCTCAAAAAAGGTAGGGCACAGAAATATTATGATTGGGGAGTTCGGCTTGGAGAGGAAGAATTGTTTTCCCGAAGAGGAAGTGAGGCAATTTATCCTCCCACGAGTGAGGGAGCTTATGAAGTGGAGAGTGAAGTATCTCGTCCTTTGGCAAATGAGCGACTGGGCAAACGGCTTTTTGGACTGCAAAGAGAACGATGGGAAAAGAATGACCTGCTGGTTCCCCTTTTACCGTGCCTTCCATTCCTCTGATGACCCCTTATGTATTGAGGATTTCAGGGAAATGAGAACGGACCAGAGGGGTAAACCTGTTAACCTACTTGGAGGGGAAAGCGAGGAGGGAATCCTCCTCATATCTTCCCAAAATGGCGCCCTCTATCTAAATGGAACACATCGTAGCTGGAGCACATCCCTTGAAAAGTTGCCACTTCAGAATTATAAATGGCTTCTTATACCGTTCATCGGAAAAGGAAAAGTAATTATTGCAGACGAAAACGGAAATCAATGCAAAATTGATTTGAAAGAAGCTATAGACATCGTGGAATTATCCAAAAAAGGAGTTGATATATCCAGACCTTCAAAGCTAATAATCCAATCGCTCGGCAGGGAACCTCTATTCGTGGGGGGAATCTATCTGAGCAAAAAATTGAAAAAATTTCCCCTAAAAATCTCTTCTGAGAAAATGGAGATGCTGGTGCCCGTTGAGGGTGATGCTGAAATTCGTCTCCCAAACGGAGTGTGGAAGGTGGAAAGTTTGGAATTGGAAGCATATGAGAAAATAAGCAACGCGAGAATAAAAGGAAAAGGCACGATTTGTCCAGTAGCAACTCAATTGCCTCCGAGCTCCAAGATCATGCTATCAGCTGAGGGAAATGGCTACTTCCTCTTGCCCAATGTAAGGGCAAGCAAGGAAGAGGATTGGTCGGCTTTTGAGAAGGAAAATCTTCTATGGAACGAAGAATTCAAGGTATATCTGCCAGCGAAAAAGGGTGAAGAATGCCGGTTGACCCTTAATCTCTCCTTCCCCTATAACATCGTGGGAGGGGTTTTCTGGTTGACGGGCAAGAAAAGCGAAAAGGGGGATTGGTGGGTTGAGGTGAGAAGCTACCAGGGCAAATGGGAGAAATGTCCTACTATATTTTATTATCCGGGTATACCCGAGGACTTGTGCGCTCTTCTTCCTCCCGATTTCCCTTCCCTTTGGGCACCAGTTCGGGATTTAAGAGCAAATTGGGTCATAAAGACGGGAGGGGAAGAGAACTGGCAGTGGAGCAGTTGCATTATGTCTTTGAGAGCCAAGCTATATCTTGATACGATTTCCGCTCCCCTACCCGAAGGGAGGGTCTTTCACTTTTACTCTCAAGGAAGGGGGATGTTGAAATTGAGGCTTGTAAAGGCGAGATAACGCTTATTCTAACTTCTTTAATCATACCTTTAAAGTTAAAACCAGATTCCCTCTGCTGATTCATAACCTTACTTGTCAAAGTTAAAATCTATTTCTTTCCCAAACATTCCCAAAAGGTGGACGATATAATTCAAGTCATGAGGAGGGTAGTGTAACGGCTATGGGGAGCGCTCCATAGAACTCTTCAACGGGTATAGTTGAGCTTAATAAGCAAAGGAGTCTCAAATGGTATGGAATTATGCAGGGAATATTGACTTCTTCATATTTTCCCCCCAAAATTAATATTGTGGAAGAATTGAAGGAATACACAGCTGAACAGATAACGGTTCTCAAGGGGCTTGAGGCTGTCCGAAGACGCCCCGCTATGTATATAGGCTCTACAGGTCCTCGTGGTCTTCACCATCTCGTCTTTGAGGTCGTAGACAATTCCATTGATGAGGTTCTCGCCGGCTTCTGCGACAGGATTGAGATAACCATCCACGAGGACAAGAGCGTATCAGTGGTTGATAATGGGCGGGGCATCCCAGTGGATATCCATCCCGAGCTCCAAATCCCCGGCGTGGAGGTCGTTATGACCGTCCTCCATGCTGGTTCTAAGTTCGGTGGAGGAAGCTATAAGGTAGCGGGAGGTCTGCACGGCGTGGGCGTTTCCGTCGTCAACGCCCTCTCTGAATGGTTGGAAGTGAGGGTTAAAAGAGAGGGAAAGGTCTGGTATCAAAAGTATGAGAGAGGCGTTCCTCTCGCTCCCCTAAAGGCGATTGGCAATGCCTCCCATACTGGCACAGCGGTTCGCTTCTTGCCCGATAAGGAGATATTCGGAGAATTTGATTGGTCCTATGAAATCCTCGCTGAGCGCTTCCGCTATCTCGCTTACCTCAACCCCGGCGTCAAGATAATCTTCAAGGACGAGAGAACGGGAACGGAGGAATCCTTCCAGTTCAAGGGAGGATTGGAAGCCTTCGTTCAATTCCTCAATCGCAACAAAAAACCCATCCACAAGCCAATTTATTTCAAGCAGGTGCGCAATGGCTGCGAAGTGGAGGTAGCTATCCAATACACGGATGGCTATCAGGAAACGATTCTCTCCTTCGCAAATAATATAAATACAGTGGAAGGTGGGACACATGTTTCCGGATTCAAAACCGCCCTCACGAGGGTTATCAATCAATATGCAAGGAAATTGGGACTTCTGAAAGACAAGGACCCGAATATAGGTGGAGAGGACGCGAGGGAAGGCTTAACGGCGGTTATAAGCGTTAAGCTTCTCCAACCCCAATTTGAAGGTCAGACGAAGACGAAATTGGGCAACAGCGAGATGGAAGGGCTGATGAATTCCATCGTTGGGGAGGAGCTATCGCGTTTCTTTGAGGAAAATCCCTCGGTTGCGAGGAAAATCATAGAGAAGGGGCTAACAGCTTATCGGGCGAGGGAGGCGGCTCGCAAAGCTGCGGATTTAGTGAAACGGCAAAGCGCCCTTGAAAGCGGTTCGCTTCCCGGCAAGTTAGCCGACTGCACGGAGAAGGACCCCTCAAAGTGTGAGCTTTACATAGTTGAGGGAGATTCAGCGGGAGGTTCAGCTAAGCAGGGAAGGGATAGGCGTTATCAGGCGATACTTCCCCTACGGGGAAAGGTTCTAAATGTTGAGAAAGCGAGGCTTGATAAAGCCTTGGAGAACGAGGAGATAAAATCGCTTATAACCGCTCTCGGAACGGGGATAGCGGAGAGCGGAGAGGAAGATGGGAAATTCAATATAGACCGTCTGCGCTACCACCGCATAATAATTATGGCTGATGCTGATGTTGATGGCGCTCACATAAGAACGCTCCTTTTGACCTTCTTCTTCCGCTATATGCGTCCTCTAATAGAGAGGGGGCACATCTACATCGCTCAGCCTCCTCTTTATCAGATTAAAGTAGGAAGGGATGGCAAGGAACGCTATTACGCCTACAGCGATAGCGAGTTGGAGGAGATTTTAAAGAAGATAAAGAAAAAGGATGTAACGATTCAGAGGTATAAAGGTTTGGGAGAAATGAATCCCCAACAATTATGGGAAACGACTATGGACCCTTCCACTAGAACATTGATTCAAGTAACAATTGAAGATGCGATAAAAGCGGACGAGATTTTCACCATTCTCATGGGAGGGAAAGTTGAGCCGAGAAGGGAATTCATAGAGAAGCACGCTAAGGAGGTGCGCAACTTAGATATATGAAAAAGGAACTCACCCCCAATCAAGCCCTTCAGCTCATCAATCACGGTCCAACCATTTTGGTGACGGTGATGGGAGAAAAGGGACCAAATATAATAACTTTGGCTTGGTCAACGCCAGTGAGCATCCGTCCGCCTCTATTGGCGATAAGCGTTGCTCCCTCCCGCTATTCCCACGATTTGATACTCAATTCCGGCGAGTTCGTGGTTAATGTCCCAAATGCTTCCCTTTTGAAGCAAGTGCATCTCTGTGGGACGATTTCGGGAAGAAATAGAGATAAGTTCAAGGAGGCAGGATTAACTCCCATCCCGGCGAGCAAGGTGAAAGCACCACTGATTGAGGAATGCATTGGACATATAGAGTGCAAGCTTTACGCCCATTATACAGCCGGCGACCACACGATTTTCATCGGTCAGGTGATAGCGGGTTCGGTCAACGATGACCTTTACGATGGGCATTTGATAACGGAGAAAATAGAAGGACAGACGCTACATCATCTCGGAGGAAATGTCTACGCGATAGCAGGAAAAAGAGTCTATGCTCGCTGATTTGTCTTCATTGGAGAGGGGATAGCCTGAGGAAGAGGATATCAACAATAGAAGTAATAACGGTTGTTTTGCTCCTGCCCTCCTTTATCCTAAGGATGAACACCCAGAGGATTAAGTTTTTATTTCAAACTTCTCCTTGAGCCCTGGGAGGCATTTGAGAAGCCGATACCGACGAGGTTTCTCCTTGGGCTCGTTGCCATCGCCACCCTATTCGCCCTTGATATCGGCTCTCCCATCCCTCCTCGCTTTTTCGTCCAGAGATTCTTTTGTTGGGTTGACTATAATTTAACTCTCCTACTTATCTATTCCCTCGTTTTTGCCCTCTACGGCAAAAGAGATAGCATCATAGCATTTCTTTCCGTCTCTTTAAATATCAGGACCCTTTTCTTTGGCTTTCATTACTTTATCTGGGGATTGAATGCTCTGGATATTGTTTGAGCAGATATGCCTTCTCATAAAATTTGGATGTTGGTTTCATTGACACCCCTTCGCTACCGCTCACATCCATTGCATAGTTTTGACAAGTTATTTCGCTACCTTCGTTCTTTTAAATTCACCTTTTCCTTTTCTTCCTACCAAAAGAACGGGGAAATTAAAAGATGTCTAATATCTTGTTGGCTTATATGCTCTCGGAAGCTGATGTCCCAAAGAGGTTAGAATTTCGTAGGGAATTGTTTCGCTAAACTTCGCCAATTCCCACGGAGTTATTTCCTCCTCCCCTTGCCTTCCCATTATTACCACCTCTTCTCCCAATTCAACACCCTCTATTTCGCTTACATCAACGACCATCTGGTCCATACACACTACCCCCAATATAGGTGCCCTCTTTCCCTTAATCAAAACATTTCCTTTATTGGAAAATGAGCGGAAAAATCCTTGAGCGTAGCCTATCCCAATCACCGCCACCCTGCTTTTCCGAGGCAATATATATGTCCTACCATAGCTTATGCTATGACCAGCGGGCAGGTCCTTCACCTCTATAACTTTCGCCTTAACGCTCATAGCGGGAAGGAGTCCAACGGCACCGTTTTGAGTGGGATTTATCCCATAGAGGGCTATGCCCGGACGCACCATATCAAGATGGGAATCCTTCAGGGAGAAAATGGCGGCGCTGTTGGCGCAATGTTTCAGGGGGATTTCTATTCCTCGCTCCCTTATTTCCTTCAAAACTTCAAGAAAAATGGAGAGCTGATGTTTTGTGAAATCCAAATCGCTATCGGCGGAGGCGAAATGGGTATAAATTCCCTCAAGGGAAAGGTTTTCGTATTCACGAAATCTCAAGACGAAATCAAGGGCTACATCTGGACTTATTCCCAACCTGCCCATTCCGGTGTCTATCTTTATGTGAACCGGACATATCCTCCCCTGCCGCTTGCTTTCCTCGTTTATGAGATGAGCTATTTTCCCATTGGAGATTATGGGCGTTATATTCCAATGAATTGTTTCCTTTATGTCCTCCGGAAGGGTGGGGAGGAGGTTGACTATTGGTGATTTTATCCCAGCTTCTCTCAATTTTATTCCCTCTTGAAGGGAGGAAACCCCGAAGTAGAAATTCCCCTGAGAGGAAATGGCTTTCGCTACTTCCTCTATGCCGTGCCCATAGGCATCGGCTTTCACAACAGCCATAACCTTTACATTTTCGCCTACAAATCTTTGGATTTGCTTGAGATTATGGATGATAGCGTTTAAATCTATCTCAGCCCAGCAGTAACTCATAAATTTAATAATGAATAAGAACTAAAAGAAAATCAACCTTGAAAAGGTATTTCTATTCGGGAAGGTAAGTTTTCACAATCTCAATTTGACTTTCCAAATCTTCTTGATATAATAGTGTATAAAGTTTATCAAAATAGTATACAATAGGAGGCGATTATGAGACTTTCAACGAAAGTCCGTTATGGTATGAGATTGATGCTGGAGCTCGCCCTTCACTGGAACAAAGGTCCAGTGAAGCTGGAAAAAGTCGCCGAGCGCCAATCCATCCCCCTCAAGTATATGAGACAAATCGCCTATGCCCTTGAGGCGGGAGGACTTCTCATCAGCATGAGGGGTCCGGGAGGCGGCTATATCCTTCCCCGCCCTCCCGAGGATATATCCCTTTTTGAAATCATAAAAAGCGTCGCTGGCTCCCTCTCCCTCGTCCCCTGCCTTGATAATCCCCGCTTCTGCGAGAAAAGCGCCTGCTGTGCAACGAGGGAACTCTGGGATGAGGCTTCCTCTGCCCTGAGGGAGATTTTTGAGAAAAAGAAGCTCAGCGACCTCGTGAAAAGGCAACTCGCCTTAGGAGGTGTTTAGAAAATGATTTATATGGATTACAATGCTACAACCCCCATAGACGAAAGGGTTCTTTCCGCTATGCTTCCTTATCTCAAGGAGGAGTTCGGCAATCCTTCCTCCATCTACTCCCTAGCTCAAAGGGCGAGGAAAGCGGTTGAGGAGGCAAGGGAAAAGCTCGCAAAGCTCCTCAACGCCAACCCAAACGAGATAATCTTTACTTCAGGTGGAACAGAATCGGACAACTTTGCGATAAAAGGAATAGCTTACGCGTATCAAGATAAAGGGAAACATATAATAACCTCGCAGATAGAACATCACGCCGTCCTAAACACTTGTAAGTTCCTTGAAAAGCAGGGCTTTCAGATAGCTTATCTTCCCGTTGACCGTTATGGAGTGGTAGATTTGGATGCTTTGGAGAAAAGCATCACTCCCCAAACGATTTTAATTTCCATTATGTTTGCCAACAATGAGGTGGGAACGATACAGCCGATAAAAAAGATAGGGGAGATAGCAAAGAGGCACGGAGTTTATTTCCATACAGATGCCGTTCAGGCGGTGGGGAAGATTCCCATAGATGTTAAAGAGTTGGGGATTGACCTCCTCTCCCTCTCAGCCCACAAATTTTACGGACCGAAGGGAGTGGGAGCTTTATATGTGAGGAAAGGAGTGAAGATATCTCCCATCATTCAGGGAGGCGAGCAGGAGAGGGGAAGAAGAGGGGGAACGGAGAATGTAGCAGGGATAGTCGGCTTGGGGAAGGCTGCGGAGATAGCCCAGGAGGAGATGACGGAGGAGGGAAAAAGGGTGAGGGCTTTGAGAGATGAGCTTGAGAGAAGGCTATTGGAAAGGATTCCCGAGGTTGTATTGAATGGACACCCTCAAAATAGGCTCTACAACACCCTCTCCATTTGCGTTAAATATGTTGAGGGGGAATCAATGCTTATAAACCTTGATAGGGAGGGAATCTACGCCTCTTCGGGTTCGGCTTGCACTTCAGGTTCTTTAGAGCCTTCCCATGTTCTCCTCGCTATGGGCGTTCCTCCCGAGGTAGCCCATGGCTCCCTTCGTTTCAGCTTGGGGAAATTCAATAAAGAAGAAGATGTGAAGAGGGTGAGCAAGGTATTTCCCTCCATAGTTGAGGAATTGAGGAAAATATCCCCCTTTTGGGAGTGAGGAATATGGAGCTTAGAGAAAAGATATTGAAACTTAAGGAAGAGAAAAACGCTCTTATAGTAGCGCACAATTATCAATTGCCAGAGGTGCAGGATATAGCTGATTTCGTTGGTGATAGCTTGGAACTATCAAGGAAGGTTGCTCAGATGGAAAATAAAATTGTGGTCTTTTGCGGCGTGAAATTTATGGCTGAGACGGCGAAGATTCTCTCACCTCAAAAGGTTGTCCTTTTGCCCCGTTCCGATGCAATCTGCCCGATGGCGGAGATGGTTAGCGCTGAGGATATAAGGGCATGGAGGAGAATTCATCCAAGGGCGAAGGTTGTTGCTTATGTCAACACAAATGCTGATGTGAAGGCGGAAGCAGATGTCTGTTGCACATCGGCGAATGCTTTGCAGGTAGTGAGGAATATAGAGGGGGAGGAGATCTTCTTCGTTCCCGATAAGAACCTCGCCCTTTGGAGCGCTCGCTTTTCGGATGGCAAGAAAATCCATCCTTGGGAAGGCTTCTGTTATGTGCATAAGAGGATAAAGGCGGAAGAGGTTAGGGAAGCGAAGAAGAAATATCCCGATGCGCTCGTTCTCGCCCATCCCGAATGCGACCCTGAGGTCTTGGACCTCGCTGATGCCGTCCTCTCAACCTCTGGAATGCTTAGATATGCCAGGGAAAGCAGGGCTAAAAGATTTATAATATGCACTGAAGTAGGCTTATTGCATAGATTGAAGAAGGAGAACCCCACAAAAGAGTTCCTCGTCCCCAGGGCATTGATGTGTAGAAATATGAAGCTGACGACTTTAGAGGATGTATATTTTTCCCTCCTCTATGAAAGATATAAGATAGAGCTCCCCGAGGAAATAATATCTCGGGCGAGAAAATCCCTTGAGAAGATGTTAGAGTATGTTTGAGGTGATTAGATATGTTGGAATATAGCGAGAAGGTTATGGAGCATTTTCGCAATCCCAAAAATGTAGGAAAGATTGAGAATGCTGATGGAGTGGGAAAAGTTGGCAATCCTATGTGCGGCGATATAATGGTGATTTATATTAAGGTGAAGGCTAACAAAATAGAAGATTGCAAGTTTCAAACTTTCGGTTGTGCGGCTGCCATAGCCACTTCCTCAATGGTTACCGAGCTCGTGAAGGGGAAGGATATAGAGGAAGCCTTGAAGATAACGAACAGGACAGTGGCGGAAGCCTTGGGCGGCTTACCCGCGATAAAATATCACTGCTCCCTTTTGGCTGAAGAAGGAATAAGAGCAGCGATAGAGGATTACAAGAGAAAGAAAGGAAGGTGATGAATAGATGGGAATGGAGAGCTCATTATCTGCCCCCTTTGTGGAGAATCCCTCTTCCTATTTGAAGAGGAAACGATAGCTCTCTGCGGAGCCTGTGCTGGCATCGTCTCCCTTTACTGGACGGAGGAAATTCTCAGGGAAGGGATATATGGGCGAGAGACTGCCAAAAACGCTGATAGTGATTGAGCATAGAGAATTGGGCTTGGAGGAAGGCAGTATCTAATTCATCGTATCTCTCCTCCACGATAGATACTAGTTCTCCATCAAGCGCCCTATCCTCCACGAGCTTTTTCAAAATCCCAATCACATCCTCCTTCCCCATAACGCCCCGATAGGGACGATACTCCCTCAATGCGGAAAAAACATCAGCTACCGCCATAATTCTGGAACCTAAATCCAAATCCTCCTCTTTTAAATGGAAGGGATAGCCCGTTCCATCAAGATGCTCGTGATGGAAGGAAGCCCAATCTCTTATCTTCTCCCATCCCTTTACACGAGATAACACCATATAGGTATAGAAAGGATGCGCCTTCACGACCTCAAATTCCTCCGGCGTTAGCCTTCCGTTCTTCTCTAAAACCTCAGTGGGAACGGCAAGCTTCCCCAAATCGTGCATATAGCCTGCCATTTTAATCATTTTGAGCTCTTCTTTTGAGAAACCGCAGAAGCTCGCTATCCTCTCAGCTAACTCACCCACGCTGAAAGAATGAACGGAAGTGAAAGGGCTCTTAAAGTCGGTTATATCACAGATAAGGTAAGCTATTGAAAGCTCTTCCTCCCAATCCAAGGGGATGGAGGGGAAATTAGCTTTTTCAAAAAGGAGTGAATCCAAATAGGGAGAGACAAGCTCAAGCCAGAAGCTTTCCTTGCTTGATACAGAAATGAACGCCTCAATGACATTTTCAGGTAAAAGCTTCAAAGCCAATCCCTCTATCGTTCGGCGAATATCCCCAGCCTGATGAAGAATGAACTTGTCGGGTTTAATGAGGATGGAAACCTTATCCGCAAGGCTTAAAATATAGCTTGCGATGGATATCTCCTCTTCCGTCGTTTTTATGACCGCCTCTAAAAGGTTGGTGCGAACAGAAGCATTCTCCATTTCTCGCCAGGGAGCGTGATGGTAAAGCAAGATGTTTCCCGCTTGAGGAACCACTTTTGTGAAGAAGGAGTTATTACGCAGGAGACAATAGCCGATATAGGCGTGGCGGTGGGGGTCAGTTGCCTCAATTTGATGAACTTCTATGCTTTCCCTTAGAGAGAGGATACCGATGTCGTGAACGAGGGCGGAGAAAAACAGGTTTCTCCTCAGCTCCTCCTCCAACTCCATCTCCTCGGCTATTTTAAGGGATATGTAGGCGCAGACCTTGTGGTGATTTGAGAGCTCTGGGTGAGCAAGGTCAAGGACTGTTGAGAGAGCAACAAACACTTCGGTAGGAGAAATCTTCTGCTGCTCCATTAGGAAACCTCCTGCCTGATATTTTAAACTATTAATTAATCAAAATTTAATAAACTAAGTTTCTTTTGTCTATTTTTTTTCACTACAACCACTGTATTTCTTTAAATTACCGCTTCTTAAACGATATATTCAAGCTTATTCTAACATTTTACTCCTTGCTCTAAGGAATTATTTCCTCCATAATAAAGATAAAGGAGGTCTGCCCTATGAGATTTAGCTTGCTCGTTTTGCTCATCATAATTCTTTTCTCTGGATTTAGCAAGGGGAACCCGATAACTAACGGAGGATTTGAGGAGCTTAATCCTCAGGGTTTTCCCCAGCATTGGGAACCCGTGGGCGGTCCACCAACGAGCGAGATAGGGGTTTCCACTGACGCTCACTCGGGCAAATATTCCCTCCTACTTCACAGGATTAAGGAAGTCCCAAGCGAGGAAACGGGGTTGAATCGCGCCTGGAAGCCCTTCAGCGGGGAACAGGGCAGCATGCTTTCTGAATTGAAGGGGGCTATCTCCTTCTGGTATAAGGCGCTATCAGCCGATAAGGATGCCAAGCTCGCCTTCTTCGTCATCCCTATGTCCGCTAAGCCCTTGGAAGATACGGGACTACCTCGTCAATCCTACATAGTCCCCCAAAGCCATATAGGGGATGGTAAATGGCATAAAGCTGTTGTCACATACGATTTCTCCGGCAAGCCGAAAGTGAAATGGGTCATGCTCGCTCCCCGCATTTACGGAGGGAGAGGAGCTTGGTTGATAGACGATGTGGAATATATGGAGAAGGCGGGGGCTGTGCCCGCTATAAAGAAGCTCTATATTGAGGAGATAAAGGGAAAAGAAGGCAGGGAATGCCTCGTCAAGGCGGAACTGCAGAACATAGGTGATGAAATCGGCGACTTGACCGTCTCCCTTGAGCTTCCCTCCTATCTCTCCACTACCGACTCCCTCACTCAAGAGGTCAAATCGGTCGGAATCAAGGAATTTCCCACCGAGGTTAGCTGGAAGGTTTCAGGGATAAGGGATAGGGAAGATGTGATAAGGCTGTCCGCTAAATCCAAGATGGGTTGGGAAGCGGATGCCGAGCTAAAGCTCGCGCCCTCCATCAAGGCGGAGCTTCAATTGGGGCGATCAATCCTCTCTCCCGGTCAAAACGGCGGTATCTACCTCATTCTAAGAAACGCGGGAACCGCAATCGCCAAGGACATATCCTCCAGCATCTCCCTTTCCAAAAACCTTAACCTCCTCGATGCCCAGCAGAAGAGGATAGATTCCCTCCCACCCCAAAGCTCGGCGAGGCTCTCCTGGCAGGTGAAGGCTTTGAGGGAGAGCATAAAGGAAGAAGCGAAAGTAGAGCTATCTCTGCAGGGAGAAAAAAGGGAGTTCAAAGGAAGCTTGTTGATTGGCGCTTCTTTTCCCGCTTACACTCCTTCCTTTCCTCAGGCTAATGCGATTGTGAAAGATGGAGTCGCAATTCTCTCAAACGAGAAGCTCGCCATCCTTTTCCCCCGCTCCTCCTTCGGGTATGGTATAGCCGAGATAAGGGTAAAACAAGGCAATGAGTGGAAATCCCTTGCGAGAATCCCTCATCTCGCCCGCCTCATCTTTTCCCTTAAAGGCAAAAAGACAGAAATGCTGATTTATACAAACGCCCCAAAGATTTCGCGCCAAAAGAACGAAGCCCAGCTTCTCTTCTCCAAACAATTCAAGGATGAGGACGGCGGTAACTGGCGATTTGAACTCAAACTCACCTTGGCTAAAGGGAATGATGTGTTTAAGGCGGATTACACACTCACTTGCAATAAGGATAGGGAGCTTCTCCTATTTGAGGGTCCCCTTCTTTTAGCGGGAGAGGGAAGCTTCGGGGAAGGGAAGGAAGAGGCGCTCTTCCCCGGCTTGGAATGGCTTGTTGACGGCGAACGCTCCTCCAGCAGTCTAGACATCTCGGAAAATCATCCCGATAGGATTAGATATGTTCCTCATCCAAATAAGATAACAATTCCCCTTATGAGCATATACAACAAGGGGCTTTCGGTAGCCGTTCTCTGGGATGCTTATCAGAAATGGGATGGCGAAAACGATAGACCGAGCGCAGTCTTCGCCTCTCCTGATTGGTTTGAGGGGAGAAACGCCCATATAATGGGATTGTTTCTGCCCTCAGTCCCTCAATGGGTGAGGGAAAACGAGCGCCTCGCGGATAAGCCATATAAGCTCGCTAAGGGCAAAAGCCTGAAGCTCACCGCTTGGATTTACGCCAGCGGAGAGGCAAAAGACGCCCTATCAGCGATGGATAAATGGTTTTCCCTCTTCGGTGTGCCCGAGCCTATGACCATCCCGAGAGGGAATTATCTAAAGGAGATAGAGTTTTCTATGAATGCCTATCTGAAATCCCTTTGGATTCCCGAGGAGGAGCAGTGGTGGACATCTAAGGGAGCCGGTCCCCTCCTCTCTGGGAAAGGTCGTCCTTCTTCCTTCCTCTATGACCTCTATCAAGGCTATCTCCTTTCCCCTTCAGCGGATGTAAAGAGGAAATGCTGGGAAATGATAGATTTTATGAGAAATAAATATCGCATTGATATAGCTGGGGATGACCTCGGCTTCACCTTCAATGAACCATTAAGGTCTGTGCTAGGGATGGGTATGCAAGCGATAAGCCTTCTCAATCAGCAGTGGGAGGATGGCTCCTGGCGATTTTACGCCAACCGCTTGGGAACGGGAGTATTTGAGGGTTATGATTATCGCCAATTGGGACCCCACAATGCGGTTGAGGTTGGCACCTGCGCCTACAATGCCTATCAAATCCTCCGTTATGCGAGGATGAGCGGAGACCAAAAGCTCTTGCAGGCAGGATTGAAGGCTTTGGAGTTTATGAAAAGGTTCAATGTGCCGAGAGCTGCCCAGGTTTGGGAAGTGCCCGTTCATACTCCTGATGTCCTCGCCGCCTCAGATGCTGTTGATGCCTATATTGAGGGCTATAGGGCAACTGGGAATAAGGAATATTTGGAGGAAGCGAAAAAGTGGGCGAGGAGGGGATTGCCTTTCATCTATGTGTGGAATGAGCCCAAGTTTCCATTTATGAGATACGCTTCCATTCCCGTTTTCGGAGCGAGCTTATATGAGGTCTCCTGGTTCGGTAGACCAGTTCAATGGAACGGTCTGCGCTACGCTTATGCCCTTCTTAAATTGTGGGATTACGACCAATCCTTCCCCTGGAAAAAGGTGGCAGAGGGGATAACACGCAGCGCTATGTATCAGCAGGACGAGGAGGGAGAGAACATAGCCCTTTGGCCGGATAGCATAGGGGCGATTAAGGGAGATAAGGCGGGATGGGTCTTCTCTCCTATGTTGATTTTGAAGTGCGTTTACAAGCTATTGAATAGGGATAGCGAACCTCAGACGATTAAGATTGGCGATTTTCGTGTGAATTATAGGGGGAAGGTCAGGGATGCATCTTTGAGAGGAAAGAACCTCTCCTTTGAGATAAAGCTTCCCAGTGGGGAGCCGGGCTGGGTTGTCATTGCGGGAGCCAGCAAGCCCCAGAGGGTGCTAGTGAATGGGAAAGAAGCGAGCTTTGAATATGATTCCAATATGGGCTTGGTGGGGGTGAACCTTAAGGCGAGCGACTCCTGGCAGGAGGTCAAGGTGGAGGGGATAGAGGTTAAAAAGGTGAGCGTTCTTCCAGAGCTCAGGACGAGGTTAGAATTTGAATTCGCTGAATCTCTTGAGGGATGGTGGTCGCAGAACGATATAGCGGATTTGGAGGTTAGAAATGGATGCTTGGAGGGTATTGCGACGGGAGGCGACCCATATATGGTAAGGTTTGGGATGGATATTGATGGAAATAGCTGCGCAAGGATTAGGATAAGAATGATGACGACGGCTGGTGGAGGGGCGGAGCTTTATTGGGCGACGGCGGATTCCCCCAATTTCGCCGAGGACAAGACGGTGAAATTCCCCATAATATCGGATGGAAAGTATCACGAATATGTGATAGACGTTGGCAATCATCCTCTATGGAAAGGAAAACGGATAACCGCCATCCGCATAGACCCAACTGGCGGAGCTCCCGATGCCAGATTCTCAATAGATTATATAAGGGGAGAATAGGGCTCGTTTTCTGAGATTTATATTCGGTGCAGTGATATATAATTATTATCAATGATTATCATTATAGATGAAGAGATGGCGAAACTTAGCGAAACTGGTTTTCGCCTAAAAGCTTCTCTCCCATAGGGGTACAGAAGATAGAACCTTTTGGACTGAGGATGCTTAGGGATATTGCGTGTTCAAGATAGTTCAAGAATCTATAGAGAGTTCCCGTGGCATTAAATAAGAGATTGCCACAGCTTTCCTTTGGAAAGCCTCTCAATGACAAAAGGGCAACTGCCCAAGTATTAAAAGGCTCAAATACATCAGCGAATCAAACAAATTGTTGACTTTTTCATAGCATCTTTTTATTATTTTCAATATGAAAATCGGAAAAATCGCCCTTTTATCGGTATTCCTAATACTCGCCGGCTGTGGCGGACCTGTTAGCCTCACTACAGGCACTGGAACGAACCCCTCCTCCGACAGTGGGATAAACTACCCAGCCAGCGGATATATGGTTGAGGTCTTGGATAAAGTTTGGAACCCCACCTCCCGCACCCTTACTTTCCTCTATTCCTGCATCCCTCTCCAAAACACATCTATCAGTTCTATGCGCGGCGAATTCTCCGGACCAGTTTCAGGACAATTTAATCCAATCCTGAATTCCGCTACAAATATTTGGGTTGCCGATGTCATCCTTCAACAAGATGGGACTTACGAAATTAAAGTCTATGCAACGGATAACTTTGGGAAGGAAACCCTCATTTTAACCTTCCAATACACAACTCCCTCCAGCAGCTCAGACGGAGGAGGCTCAGGAGGTGGCGGTGGAGGAGACGATACACCTCCTCCTCCACCCTTTTAAAACCTCCCTATAACCTTTAATCCCCAAGGAGCTTGATGATAAATGAAGGGTAAAGAGCACATTTATAAAATTGAACCTTACCAACCAGGAAAGCCCATTGAGGAAGTCAAGCGTGAGCTTGGACTCACGGATGTTATCAAATTGGCCTCTAATGAGAACCCTCTCGGACCCTCCCCACGCGCCCTTGAAGCAATGAGAGAGAGCTTGGAAAATGTCAGCTATTATCCCGATGGCAACTGCGCTATTCTGAGGGAGAAGCTTTCCCAAAAGCTCGGTTTCCCTCCTTCCTCCTTCGTCTTCGGAAACGGCGTGGACGAGATAATTCATTTCATCGGGCTCGCCTTCCTGGATGAAGGAGACGAAGCTATAATGGTTGACCCCTCCTTCGTCAGATATGAAGCCGCCATTCTCTTAAATAAAGCCGTATGCAGAAAAGTTCCTCTCAAGGATTTCCAATATGATGTGGATTCCCTCATTGACGCCATAAACGAAAAGACAAAGGTAATATTCATCGCCAACCCCAATAATCCCACCGGCACTTTCCTTTCAAAAGAACAATTGGAAAAACTCGTCAAGGAAGCGGAAGGAAAACTCGTAGTTTTGGATGAGGCTTATTACGAGTTCGTTGATGACCCATCCTTCCCCGATAGCCTCTCCTTGCTCCGGGAGGGAAAGGATGTCATCGTTCTCCGCACCTTCAGCAAGATTTACGGCTTAGCCGGATTGAGAATAGGCTATGGGGTTGCTAAAGAGGACACAGTTCAAGCGATAGAGCATACACGGGAACCCTTCAATGTCAATTATCTCGCTCAAGTTGCCGCTGTCTCCGCCTTGGATGACGAGGAACATCTGAAGAAGACACAGATGACGATTTGGGAGGGAAAGCGATATCTTTACGAGCAATTTGAAGAGATGGGCTTATTCTATCTGCCTACTCAAGCCAACTTCATCTTCGTTGATGTCAAAAGGGATAGCAGGGAGGTCTTCCAGGCTCTTCTTCGGGAGGGAGTGATTGTTAGGACTGGCGATATATTCGGCTGCCCAACCTTCCTGAGGGTGAGCATAGGGACTATGGAACAGAACGAAAGGTTCATAAGAGCGCTTAAAAAGGCATTGGGAGGTGCTGATTAATGCTCGTCATTCTAAATGCTAAGGCAACCGACGAGGAAGTGAAAGAGGTTACCTCACGCCTTGAGGCGTGGGGATACAAAATCCACATATCGAAAGGAGTTGAGAAACTTGTCATTGGAGGAGTCGGGGTTCCTGAGGTAAACGAGTTAGAGTGTGCTGATGTCCTCCGCTCTCTTCCCTTTGTGGAAGATGTGTTGATAATCGTCAAGCCTTATCACCTCGTCGCGAGGGAGTTTCGCCCTCAGGGCTCAGTGATAAAGGTTGACGATGTGGAGATAGGAGGACAAAAGGTTGTTTTGATGGCTGGACCCTGCTCAGTGGAGTCCTATGAGCAGGTCTACGAGACCGCAAAGGCGGTGAAGCAGGCAGGAGTAAGGATATTGAGGGGAGGCGCCTTCAAACCCTCAACCTCCCCCTATTCATTCCAGGGATTGGGAGAAGAGGGACTGGAAATCCTCTCTCAGGTTAAAAAGGAGTTCGGTCTTCTCGTTGTCACCGAGGTTATGGACCCTCGTGATGTTGAGCTCGTATCCGAGCATGCCGATATCCTGCAAATAGGAACCCGGAATATGCACAACTTCCGCCTTCTCTCCGAAGTGGGAAAGAGCGGTAAGCCCGTCGTGCTCAAAAGGGGATTCGGCGCTACTATAGAGGAATGGCTCTTGGCAGCGGAATACATCGCGAAAGAGGGCAACCTCAACATCATCCTTTGCGAGAGAGGAATAAGGACATTTGAGCCCTCCACAAGATTCACTTTGGATATCAACGCCATCCCCTTAGTTAAGGATTTATCTCACCTGCCTGTCATTGCCGACCCCAGCCATGGGACGGGTAAATGGCAGCTCGTGCCAGCGGTATCAAAGGCGGCGATAGCAGCGGGCGCTGATGGTCTCCTCATTGAAGTTCATCCCCACCCAGAACAAGCCCTCAAAGATGGTCCACAATCCCTCCGCATTGAGAACTTCCTCCCCCTCGTTGAGGAACTGAGGGCTGTTGCCCAAGCTGTGGGGAGAACCCTCTGAGATGGACGAGGCATCATTTAAGACCATCTCAATAGTTGGCGTTGGTTTAATCGGCGGCTCGCTCGCCTTAGCCATCAGGAAAGCCAAAATCGCCAAGAGAATCATCGGCTTGGGAAGGAGAATGGAGAGCTTAGAGAAAGCTCTCCAGAAGGGAGCTATTGATTTCGCAACCCTCTCCTCGGAGGAAGCCTTCTCCCAAGCCGATTTAATCGTTCTCGCCACAACTCCCGCGACTATTCCCTCCTTCTTCCCTCAGATAGCTAAATTCGCAAAGGAAGGTTGCCTCGTAACCGATGTGGGAAGCGTCAAGAGAAGAATCGTTGAGGAATCGGAAAAGCTCCCTGAACATATCGTCTTCGTGGGCGGTCATCCCCTTGCGGGAATGGAGAAAAAGGGAGTGGAATGGGCTGACGCGGAGCTATTTAAAAATTCAATCTATATCCTCACTCCCTCTCCACGCTCAACTGATGAGGGGATGGGAAAGCTCAGCGAATTGGTTAGAGCTATAGGGGCAAAGCCTTTGATTATGGATGCGGAAAAACACGACCTTTTGCTCTCCTACACAAGCCACTTCCCCCACATCCTCGCATTCGCTCTCTCCTTGCTATTTAGCAAACTCTGCGAAAGAGAAGAAGGAGCGAGGTCGCTCGTCGCGGGTGGATTCAAAAGTATGACGAGGATAGCGAAGAGCCCTGCCGATATGTGGGAAGAGATATTTATAGAGAACAAGGAAAACCTCCTAAAAGTTTGGGAGGAATGGGAGGAGGTTATGGAAGAGATGAGAAAGGGATTGGAGGAGGGAAAATTGAGGGATAAATTGGAGAAGGCGAAGGAAGAGAGGGAGAAATTGGATGAAGCTTGTTTGTAGAAGGGCAAGGGAATTTGAGGGAGAGATAATGATACCGGGGGATAAGTCAATCTCCCATCGGGGTGCGATGCTGGGAAGCATCGCTGAGGGAGAAAGCGATTTGGACAATTTCAATATCTGTAAGGATTGTATGAGCACCTTGAGATGTTTGAGGCTTTTGGGAGTGGAATGGGAGCTTGAGAGAAGGAGGGTGAGGATAAGAGGTGGGAACTTGAAGGAACCGCAAAATATCTTGAATGCAGGCAATTCGGGAACGACTATGAGGCTTCTATCCGGCATTCTCTCCGCTCATCCCTTCCTCTCCATCCTCACGGGCGATTCATCCCTTCGCAGAAGACCTATGGATAGGATAAAGCAACCTCTTGAGATGATGGGCGCTAAGATTTTTGCGAGGGCTTCTCGTTATCCACCCTTAGCAATTTGGGGAGGGAAACTGAAGGGAATAGAGTATCGCCTTCCCGTAGCCTCGGCACAGGTCAAATCGGCAGTACTCCTCGCCGGTCTCTTCGCGGAGGGAAAGACCACGGTATTTGAGCCATCTCCCTCTCGAGACCATACCGAAAGGATGCTCTCCTATATGGGCGCGAAGATAGAGTGGAAAGAGGGGATAAGCATTGAGGAGAGTTCAAGGCTCTCACCTCTCAAAATGAGAATCCCCGGCGATTTTTCCTCCTCGGCGTTTTTCATAGCCCTTGCCCTTCTCACCCGTTCCCATTTGATTATAAAGGATGTAGGACTTAACCCAACGAGGACGGGCTTTTTGAATGTCCTACGAGATATGGGAGCGAAGGTGGATATAAGGAACTTGAGAGAGGAAGCTAACGAACCCGTCGGCGATATTGAGGTGATGGGAGGGGAATTAATGGGGACTAAAATTGACAAGGATATCCCTTTGATGATAGACGAATTACCCATATTGGCTATCCTCGGAGCGAGGGCTAAGGGGATTACGGAGTTAAGAAATGCCGAAGAGCTGAGATATAAGGAAACGGATAGGATAAGGGCTTTAGCGATTGGCTTGAGGAAGATGGGGGTGGAGGTGGAGGAGAGGAAGGACGGATTGTTGATTAGAGGTGGAAAGACAAAGGGCGCGGTTGTAAATTCATTTGGAGACCATAGGATAGCAATGGCATTCGCCATCCTGGGATTGACGAGCGAAGGTGAAACGGTGGTTAGGAACGCTCAATGCGTCGCAATCTCTTTCCCCGAGTTCTTCTCGCTCATCAAACCCCTGATCGGCGAGGCGATTTCCCAGTCGTCCTAATACAAGCTCCCGCCAAGTAAGACAAACTCTAAAATGCTGCTCCAACTTTTCTAAAAGGAGAAACTCAACTTCCCTCTTACTTTACTTTACTCGCCTCCAATCTCCACTTCACAGCGGAGAGATTTGCCTCCCTCACCCTCTTCACCAAATCCCATTTGGGTCTATCCCCTACATCCACCATCCCGAAAGCGTAATGCTCTCCATAAACCAGCTCCTCTCCTCTGCCCGGTCCCCTTCCCGTTAATGGCTGGTCCCTGTAGAAAAACCAAGCAATCCCAACACAATAGGGATTGCTTGAGGCATCCCTTACCCACTTCTTATAAAGCTCTCCTGAATGAGCGTCATCCTTCGCCCAAACGCCGTAAAGCCCAAATCCCCTCTCTCCATCATAGAAAGCAGGGTAGGAAAACTCACCGCAAATTATCGGCTTACCTGTTTCCTTAACCAGTTTTCTCAGCCAATCGCTCATAAAATTAAAAGAATACAAATCGTAGCCGATCACATCACAATATTTCGCTGCCACTCTCCAATCCTCCTCGCTCTCCCACCATCTGGGAACAATCCAAAAGCCAAAATATAGATGGTTAGGGTCTATCTCCTTCACTGTCTTGTAAATGAATTCATAGTATTTTTCAGCGTAGAATAGCCGCATCTTCTCCAAATCCTCACCAGGGGGATTAACTTTCACTTGATATAATTCCTCTTTACTCCTCACATTCAATCCCCAGGCTTTCGCCATAGCCTGCCAATCACCCTTATATATCTTCTCCAGGGCATAATCTATCAACGCTCTTTTAGCGGGAACATTCGCTGATTTCCCCAAGATATCGGAAATCTCCCCTTTCGTTATTATCTCCTCATATTCGTTTCCCAGGGACCAACCCACAACAAATGGGTCGTTCTTGCTCGGCTCTATCTGAGAACGAAGCGACTCCTTGAATTTCTCCCTCACCTTTTCATCAAATATATCTGGGTGACGGGCGATGTTAGGAACATCCCACCTACGAAGGACGGGAAGATAGGGCATTCCCTCCATAGCTCCCCATTTCCCAACACCGCTGAATCCCCAGAGCTTCAGGCGTCTCCTTGTTAAATCAAGCGCTATCTTCTGCCAATCCTTCCCATATTTGCGTATCATATTCGCCGTATGAAAGGCAACATATTCCGTTGAGCCATCTCCCCATGCGCCTTTTCCCCAGCAGGCGGAATATATCCCCTCCTTCGGTGGGAGCCACTCAAAGAGATATTCCCTATCGCTCACAGGCGTCATCTCCCAATTAAGTGAGGGAACTCCACAAAGCCCAAGATAAAAACAGGGATTCCCCTCAGGGGATACAAGCCACCAAAACCCTCCCCTTTTAACTACCCTGTAAAATCCTGTTCCTTTCTCCTTCCACCCCGCAAGCTTGTACCCTCCGTATTTATCGTAACCCTTGGGCTCGCTCAAACTTTTAAGCATCCTCTCTTCCTCTTCCCAAGCCCTTCTTAAGTCCTCATCGCTCTTTATCTTTCCCTTCCAATCGGCATACCTGCATTGTCCATAACGGTCTATGAAAGGAGAAATCTCCCTTAAATTAGGATAGGGAATTATATAGAATTTCACCTCCATCTCTATTTCATCTTTAACTTCAAAAGGGATGTCTTGAGGAAATTGGGGCTCAAAGACGAAAAGGGGGATTTTCGGTTGAGGGAAAGAAAGGGCTCTCTTTTTCCCTCCGCTTGAGAGATTTATCCTCTCCACTACTATGAGATACTCCGCCCTGCCTTTTGCCCATCCTGGTATATTGTAAAGGGATAGTTCACCCTTGAAGGGAAGAAATCCACCTTCGCTAACCCCTATAAGCTCTCCATCAAGATAAAGCTCTCCCTTATGGCGGGTTATAATGGCTTTCGCTGAATAAGTCCTGTTGAATTGCCATTTTGGAGTGGCGACTATGAAGCGCCAATTTTTCCCATCCGCTATTCCGAGGATGAGGCGAAGGGTTTCAAGCTTGCAGGGAGCGGAGCCCTGAGAGGAGTTCTCAAAATCAAGGTAAAAGCCGGTCTTGTTTCCCCAATCATATTGAGAGATGATATAGAGGCGATTTTCCTCAGCGAACGCCAAGGAAAAAGAGATAAGAACAAGAAGTAAAAGACGAAATTTCATCTCATAATCACCCTCCTTTAAGATGATTTTATCTTAAAAGCAATTTTCCTTCCACCCCAAAAATTTTTTAAATGTCATAATAATTTTAAAATTATTGACATAATTTTGACTATGTTTATAATGGAGTTAAAAGAAAAATGTATTGACCTTGATTTGCAAATGCTGTAACATAGGGATTAGATATGTTAAAAATACGAGCTAAACGGTTGAATAAGCAGAGAAAAGAAATTCTCTTAAAGAAAGGGTGTTGTGGTATCGTTGTCTCGGCTCTTTATTTTATGAAGCCAAAAATCTAAAAGGAAAGGAGGTGAAAAGATGAAAAGGAAGGGCTTCACACTCATTGAGCTATTGGTCGTCATAGCTATCATCGCCATTCTGGCCGCCATTCTCTTCCCCGTCTTCAGCCGAGCAAGAGAGCAAGCAAGAAAAGCCGCTTGTCTGTCCAATATGAAGCAGATAGGCACAGGGCTGATGATGTATGTTCAGGATTGGGACGAGTGCTATCCCGTCTCCTGTTGGGGCGAAGCAGTTTGCCAATGGAGGGGAGATGTTTCCTACTGGTTGAGTAATATTTTCCCCTATGTCAAGAATGTGAGCATATTCTCCTGCCCCAGCCAGAGCGGTTCTCACTGCTTCTGCTTCCCCGCTATCACCAGACTATCCGAGTTCAAGGATGAAAACGGCTGCCCTGCTTGGAACAGAGTTAAGATAAATTACGGCTATAGCGAACCTATGTCTTATCAGAGACCGCTGAGGATGTCTCGCCTACAACATCCTGCAGATACTGTGGTCATCGCCGATTCCCCTTGCCAATACCTGGGAGATTACCATTTCGTGTGGACACAGGACCCCGCCAGGGCGTTTCTCCGCAGAATCGCCTTCAAGGATTGGTGGGGCTGTGGCTGCCCGCCAGCTGACCCAGCAGCCGTTCCACCTGACCCTGATAACCACACCTACCATATGGGAGGTTCCCATATCGTATTCGCTGATGGACACGCTAAGTGGTTGAATTGGAACCAGATAAGGACGATTACGGGAGGCGGAAAGCTTAGATATTACGATTGGGAATGGTAAAGGAAAGGGATGGGAAGGCAGTGCCTTCCCATCCCTTTCAAGACAGTATGCCGCTAAAAATCTGAAAGGAAAGGAGGTGAAAAGATGAAAAGGAAGGGCTTCACGCTCATTGAGCTATTGGTCGTCATAGCTATCATCGCCATTCTGGCCGCCATCCTCTTCCCCGTCTTCAGCCGAGCAAGAGAGCAAGCAAGAAAGGCGGCTTGTATGTCCAATGCTAAGCAGATAGGGCTAGCGCTGATGATGTATTGCCAAGATTGGGACGAGACATATCCAATGGATAGATGGGGTAAGGGAAGACCATGCTGGGCACCTCAAGAAGCACCTTATATGACTTGGCGATTGATGATTCAGCCTTACCTCAAAAACTGGCAAATATGGACTTGTCCTTCCCAGCCGTCTGGTGATTATGCAAGTCAGGGTGAGGAAACGAACGATTGCTGTTATGGTTCCGTAGTCCCAACGGCTATACCCGTTCCCCCTGGCGTCAAGTTCCATTACAATTACAATGGTTCCTCCTTCTGTGGAGCACCAAAGAAGATGGCAGACCTTAAAGCTCCAGCTAACCTTATAATAATTCATGAGCCTCATATCGCTTGCGCTGACGCTGGCACTTGGTGCAACTGGGTTTTCCGCAAGGAGAGCTGTTGGCACGCCGATGGAAAGGTATTCATCTTCGCTGATGGACATGTGAAGTGGTTGAAGCCTCAGCAGACGACATCACCAATCAATATGTGGAATCAGGATCAAGGTCCCTGCACGCCCTACGATTTGACCTGCAACGACAACTACGAGCTGCCGTAAAGGAGATGGGGGGCGGGAAGGCGTAGCCTTCCCG